>JAJAYH010000464.1 GCA_026786325.1 Alkalinema sp. CAN_BIN05
CATTCCACCCGCTGTGGTAATCAACGCCTCCGCAATTCCTTGAGAGGCTTTCGATAAATCCACATTAGAACCACCGCCACCAATATTCAAATTAAAAAAGGTCGCAATTAAACCCGTCACAGTTCCTAATAGTCCCAGTAATGGCGCGATCGCAACAATAGTTTCCAGCAGTTTGTCACACTTGCGCATTTCAATGAATTCCCGATCGCCCGCCGCCACCATCGCCAATTGAAACGTTTCCGGTGTGGGCAGATTCAGACGCAATGCCGCTAAGATAAACCGCCCAATAGGCAATTTTTGAGCTTGTTCTGCAATGGTCTTTGCTTCACGTAAATCATCTTGTGACACTCGCAAAATTTTAGATACAAGCTGCTTCTCGCCCTGTATGGTATGCCACCAAAACCAGGTCCGCTCCAATGCACAAGTAATCGTCAGAATTGATAATGCTCCGATCGGTACCATAATCGGCCCGCCTTTACTGAGAAATTCAATAGTACTAGACATAATCCAATTGAGATGAATAGAACCTTAAAAAAATAGGATACTCGATATGAGCATCCTACTTACTACATGAGGATTAAACTTTAAAACACAGACAGTTGAGTACTACTTCCAACCCGCTCGGTCCATCGCTTGAATAGCCCGTTGATTGTTCTTACCCAAAATCTCAGAGGTCATCACATCTTCCTTAAAGGATCCATAGCTGAGTAGAACTGGATCAACATCAACTCTCCCTTTTTCCAGAGCTGGATATTCATTGTTGTTAGCCGCAAACATCTTCTGAACTTCAGGCGTTGCTAAATATTCTAGATATTGAATAGCTGCATCTTTGTTCGGCGAATACTTGGCAACACCCCCACCACTAATATTAGTATGCGCACCGCGACTAAGCTTGCCATCGCCAGATTGATTCGGGAAAATCACGCCCACTTTACTGGCCACTTCACGATCTTCAGACTTAGAAGATTTTGCTAACCGAGCGAGATAATAGGTATTAGAAATCGCCAAATCCCCCATTCCCGCTGCCAAGGCTTGAATCTGAGGAGTATCCCCACCTTCAGGCTTGCGAGCCATGTTCTTCACAACTCCCTTAGCCCATTTTTCAGCGCCCTCGTCTCCATACAATTCAATAATAGAACCCATTAAGGATTGATTATAAATATTGCTAGACGATCGCACTAAGATTTTATAGCCCAAGTCTTCACGGCCTAGGTCTTCATAGGTTTTGACCTTAGATAAATCAATCCCTCTTTCCTTGTTATACATAATGACGCGGGTGCGCTGGGTGAATCCAAACCAAAATCCACCGCGATCTCTCAGGTTCTCAGGAATAGCATCCTTTAGAATACGAGAATCAATAGCTTGGAACACATCCGCCTGTTGGGCACGATATAAGTTACCCGCATCCACCGTCATAATCACGTCAGCCGGACTGTTACGGCCTTCGCTCTTGACCCGCTCAACTAGCTTGTCGGCTGTGGCTTCAACGAGATTGACCTTAATGCCAGTCTTTTTGAAGAAGCCTTCATAAATCTGAGTGTCAGATCCATAATGACGCGCTGTGTAGAGATTCAATACCTTGTTTTCAGCTTGAGCCGATCGGCTTCTGAAGAATTGCCCAGAAGCGATCGCAGCCGTCGCAGCACCTGCTGCCAGAAAAATTCGTCTTGTAATGGCCATGTCTAATTTTAGGAAAGGGTTATTTACTGCAATCTATTTTCAATAATAACGCAATTCAGTGTCAATTAGAGATCAATTATATTTAATGTTTTTTGCTCACCAAGAGTAATTTTAATCACACAAATCATTCATCAAGTTTCGTGTTACTCCGATCTAGGATCCAAATCCTAGTGATTTCGTAGAATACACGACCAATTTGATGAAATCTGGGTCTTATTAAATCCTTATTCCTAGTCAATCATTGCCATTTCTAGCAATCCAGTAAACAATCCCATCCCATCAATTCCCCCGATCGCAATATCTGCCGATCGTTCTGGGTGTGGCATCATGCCCAAAACATTGCCCTCACGATTGCAAATCCCTGCAATATTATTCCGCGAACCATTGGGGTTGACCCGATCGTTAATCTCACCATTGACATCGCTAT
Source organism: Alkalinema sp. CAN_BIN05 (assembly GCA_026786325.1). Classification (GTDB taxonomy): domain Bacteria; phylum Cyanobacteriota; class Cyanobacteriia; order Leptolyngbyales; family Leptolyngbyaceae; genus JAAFJU01. The sequence continues at coordinate 2,108 of JAJAYH010000464.1, forward strand.
ATCTAAAAATGACTTGATTATTATCCTCAAGCGACTTTAACGTGTCGTCATCAGCAAAATAACAACCTTCTCCATGGGCGATCGGAATCGTAATTACTTGATTCGCGTCATAGTTACGAGTCCAAGGTAAATCATTTCGTTCCACACGCAAGGGAGTCCGATCGCAAATGAAATGCAATCCACGATTCCGCATCAAGGCACCCGGTAGCAATCCGATTTCTGTCAAAATTTGAAACCCGTTGCACACGCCTAAAACATATTTGCCTTGCGCCGCATGTTTGACGGTCGCTTGCATGGCTGGGGAAAACCGGGCGATCGCACCACAGCGCAAATAATCACCATAACTAAAACCACCAGGCACAATCATCACATCAAGGTCATCAATATCCGAATCCTCATGCCACACCATTCGAGTCGGTTGGCCCAATAAGCCTTGAGTCACCCAAGCCATATCGCGATCGCAGTTAGAACCAGGGAATACAATTACGCCAAATTTCATGTTTTTTAGATTGGGTTTGATTGAGGTTTTTAAGATCTAGGCAGGCGGCAATACTTTAACTCAATGTTCAAGTTTTTCATGAGAAATTTTTCTAAAACGACAGAATTGGCTTAGTCCAAAATCTCGATCGTCTTAAACCAATCCATCAAATCCGCTAAACGCTGAAAATCCAATAGATCTTCCGCTAACGTTTCAAGTTGTTCGATGGGTAAGGCTTGAATCCGATCGGTCAGGCTACCCGGAACAACCCCAATACGACGCTTAAGCAGGCGGAGGATCAAGGATAGTTCTCCTTCTTTTCGTCCTTCTTTTCGTCCTTCTTTTCGTCCTTCTTTTCGTCCTTCTTTTCGTCCTCGTGCTTCACCCATGCGTTCGATCGAAGTTACATACGGCATTTGTCTCTCCTGCTCATATTGAGCTAACTC
>JAJAYH010000465.1 GCA_026786325.1 Alkalinema sp. CAN_BIN05
AAGGCAGCGGGGATTAACGCAAAGTATGAAAACGCCAATCCAGCTAAAAACAAAAAGCTCGACCCAAACATCACCGGAGCAATAAACCGCTTCTCTTTTCGAGTCAGTCCGGGCGTGACATAGGCCACAATTTGATAAAGAATAAACGGGGCCGAAAGCGTCAAGCCAGCATAGCCCGCTGTTTTGATGGAGACAAAAAAGAATTCGCCCGGTGACAATTGCAAAAATTTAACGCCCTGCGCGGGGACTTCCAAAAGTTTGACAATAGGTTTGACCTGAGTAAAGCAACCCGCAATACAAACACCCACCGCACCCAACGAATAAAAAATCCGTTGACGTAATTCTTCCAAATGATCAAACACCGACATTTCCAGATCGTCTGAATCATCGTCTGAATCATCACTAAAAGTGGAATCTTGCATCAGATTCGAGTCATTATCGAGTGCCATAATTGCCGCATTCCGATCGGCGATCGTTGCGTCATCAATATTTGATTCCAGATTGGAGGGCGCAGTCATGTCTAGTCAATCCCGATACTAGAGTTATTTTAAGCTACACCTTAGACAACCGTCATGCCAAAGTCGTTAAACCATTGAAATAATCGCGCAATTGCCGATCGTGATCATGGGAAAGATTCCCTAAAGGTATCGCATCCGGATAAAACGCTTTCACCTCCATCACCTCTAACGGATCGCTGACCTTCATCGAACCCGTGGCCTCGACTTCGACCACAACACAGATCGAGTGCATTCGAGGATCCCGATCGAAGTCCGAATACACGCCCACCAACCGAGAAATCTTCGTCACCTCCAAGCCCGTCTCTTCCATTAACTCACGTTTTACAACCGTCGGCAGATCCTCGCCCCAATCCACAATTCCACCGGGCAAACTCCACAACCCATTATCCCGGCGGCGTAACATGGCGATACGGCCATCGGGGAGTTTTGCGATGATGCTAGTTCCAGTAACAGGATGTCGTAAAACAACACCCATCGCATTTTTTAGAAAGTGCAAAACTCGTTTCATGGGTAGCAGGAGACGTTATTTCTCCCTAGTTTAAGGAATATCTTGCAAAACAATGGCCGGATGCAGTTCAGGTTTAACTTTTTTATAGAACTTAGAAATGGTTCCATCGGGCGCAATCAGTACGGTGTTGCGAATAATGCCCATAAATTCCTTGCCCATAAATTTCTTAAGTCCATAACTTTCATAACCAACGGACATTTCACCGCCTTCATCAATTAGAAGCTGAAACGGTAGGCTGAGTTTGGTGATGAACTTGTTATGAGATGCGGCATTGTCCGTACTAACGCCATAAATGACGGCATTTTTAGCGGTGAATTCAGCTTGTAAATCTCGGAACCCGACTGCTTCTTTGATGCAGCCGGGAGTGTTGTCGCGAGGATAAAAGTACAAAACAACCCATTTTCCCTGAAGCGATTCTAATGAAATAGGATTGCCATTTGAATCGGGCAATGTGAACAGTGGGGCGGGACTACCGATCGTCAAGGTCATAGGATTTTTTAGGAATTTACGAATTTAGGCGGTGAGATTTAGGGCCATGAGAAGCCGATCGCAGTCTAGATGGGCCGCATACATTTCGCGGACACAGTGAACTTTGACGGGTTCATGTAGGCGAACTTTATTGAAAGATTGTTCGACGATTTCGACGGTGGTTAAGGTGTCGAGATCGACGGAAAGAATCGGTACTTCCATTTCTTCGGCACGACGCAAAATTCGATCGCTGGGAGCCAAGTGCCCAGTCAAAATCAAACATTGAGTTGAGGTTTCGAGAGCCGCCAGTTGGAGATCTTCACGATCGCCACCTGTGACAACAGCTTTGTTGTGACGCTTACGGAAATAACGCAACGCAGAACTAACATTCATCGCCCCAATCACCAAGCTTTCGACCAACAGATCTAACCTGTCGGTGCGACACAACACGTCGGCCTTAAGCTGCTGGGCGAGTTCGGCGACGGTGACACTGCGCAGAAGAGTGCTACTGGGCAAAACCCCGAATACTTGAATACCTTTAGATTCTAAGAAGGGCTTAACTTCATCATGAATCGAGGCCAGTTGAGACGCACTGACATCGTTAAGAATTACGCCCAAGAGCCTGTTTCCCATCCGAAGCTTTGCTGCCAACAATCCATCTAACACCTGTATCGAATGGTAACGCGCCACCAATAGCACCGAAGCATCGATCGCATCCGCCATTTCTACAATGGACAACCCGAACAATCGCCCGTCTTCTAAAGTACCTGCGCCTTCCAGGATGACCAGATCGCCGGATTGTTGAGCGGCTATTTGCTGGAGTTGGGTCAGGTAATCTGTCGTATCAACCTGACAAATGCGCTTACGAATGGTCTCGCCGCCATCTAATTGTAGAACGGTGGGCAAAATCCGATCGGCGGGCAGGCTGAGGGTCTCGGCTAAGAATGAGACATCCTTGTCTTGAGTATCGGGGTTACTGCTATCTCCGCTGATAGGCTTACCGTAACCAATATCCAGCCC
>JAJAYH010000466.1 GCA_026786325.1 Alkalinema sp. CAN_BIN05
AAACAGATCCAGAGCGTCTAGCTGATGGTTGTGATGCGCTGGTGATAGTGACGGAGTGGAAGGAGTTCGAGAACTTGGACTATGCCAAGATGGCTACCTGCATGAATATACCTGTGCTGATTGATGGCCGTAACTTCATCGATCAGGCCATGGTCGAGGCTGCCGGATTCCGGTACGTCGGCATTGGTCGGTAGATCGATACGAGAGAAATAGAGTTACAAACGATCGGCTTAGCTAATATCTAGGCCGATTTTTTTGGGCCAATTTTTTCAGCACACTCATCTCATGGCTGGGACAGATCCAATGCCTCACAGGACTCAGTAAGCAGCGTTTGTAAAGAGTTCCGCAGGTCTTCTGTCAGAACTTTGGCATCCTGTTTGGCTTGACCTGTGCAATAGTGATGGACCTCTAAGGGCTTGCCGATGCGAATTTGGACGCTAGATCGCCAAGGCACAAACCGCTTGCTGTAGGTCAAGCTAATGGGCACCACCTGAACCCCCAATTTATTTTCAGTAATTCCTCCCGCATCCGCTTGAAGTGCAAGTCGTGCAAACCCGGCCTTTAGCGGTTGTACCGATCGGTCCCGAAAAATATTACCCTCTGGAAAGATAACCATCATCTCGCCCTGTTGAAGCAATTCAATGCTGTGCCGCAAGCTGGCGATTCCTGGCTTCAGAGTATCAATAGCAAATCCCCCCAACCGTCGAATAAACCATCCCTGAAGCCCCTTCACCTCATCCATACTGACCATAAAACGAAGATTCCGGCCCGTCACCTTGACACCCGTCGCGAAGGGCAACATCAACGCATCCCAGCGCGATCGGTGGGTGGGGGCAAGGATAACGGGACCAGACTTCGGTAGCCATTCTTGTCCTATCACGTCCACGCGCCGAAAGTAGAGCGGCAACACTAGATATTGACCCAGGGCGTATGCTAACGGTACAAGCCAAGATGAAACCTTTGAAACCTGGGATCCCTTTGCTGATAGTGAACTCGTTGCCGCTTGACGTTGCTGATTAGGCAAATCGTCTTCGGGTGAATTACTGTGTTTTGAAGTTAATTGTGTCATGAGAGACTCCGAAGCCAGAACTACCCAGAAGACTAGTAAAACCTAAAAAAGCCCTATAGAAACGAAAAAGCTATCTAAATGCATGAACCTTACCCAGATTTCTCTACATAGAGCCATTGGGGCCGGAGACCATGGCGATTCGGCAGGCTGATTTGAATAGTCTCACATTAGAAGACGTATTGACCCGATCGGACTCTTGACATGACAGTTTATGGGGTGTCTGTTCATGCTTCGATCGGCCTTGAATCCCACTTGGGAATGCTTTTAGCGCAAATATTGAGTTTGATATTGACAGTTCTCTGAAAGTCCTATAGATTGCTAGAAGTCAACCGTTAGTCGGGTTTACCACCTACGACGTGAAGTCACTATGCCCCCATCGTCTAGTGGCCTAGGACACCTCCCTTTCACGGAGGCGACGGGGATTCGACTTCCCCTGGGGGTATCAAAAAGCGACTCAAGTAAAATCTTGAGTCGCTTTTTTTAATGATCATTTTTAATGGCGCGATCGGCTCAATTATTGGGCTAAGTTAGACTTATTGAGTTTATGTGGTGGATCCGGCCATTTCTTTGAAGTGAAGGCTTTGGAGAAAGAAATCTTAGATTTTTGTTGCAAATCGTACGCTAGTTTGATATGTTGGATAAGTTGCAAAAAAAGCAATTCCTACGCCCCCATCGTCTAGTGGCCTAGGACACCTCCCTTTCACGGAGGCGACGGGGATTCGACTTCCCCTGGGGGTATAAATAAAAAACGAGGATTATTCTTAGTCCTCGTTTTTTTATGAATTTAAAAAGTTCTCAATAGAAGTGATATCTATTTCTGCGGCTTAATTCTCTTCTGTAGTGAATCTTTGCCCAATTGAATGGTGACATCCGAATCTAGATCGCCTGTCGTTTCAATGCGAATTTCACCAAACCCGAGGGCTTCTCGAACCGCATCGGCACTTTTTGTATTGCCCTGCTGAGCCACAATACGAGTGACACTGAGAGATTCGCTCCAAGGTTGTCCTAGGCTTGAATTGCTATAACCTGACTTTTGCAAAGCTCTGAGAACGGTCTGGACCCGATCGGGTTGTTTGGTACTGTCTTGCAGCGTAATCCGAACCGACTGACTGCTGGTGTCTTCTGCGCCCAGATCGCCGAAGTCAAAATGACGGGCTATGAGGGCTTGAATCCGTTTTTGACTGGGGAGCCAATAGCTCGCATCAAATTCGCCGGGATGACTGAATTCTCCCGGCACCATCAGCATCTGAGTATTCGATCGGTTGGTTTGGGCTGCGTATCCAACAAGGGCAACGATTTCTTCCACTGACAGATTGGTATCGATGTGAGACTGAATCACCGACAGAATACTGGGCAATCGGGTAATCGTGGCGGGGTTGAGAGCCTGCTCCATAATGGCGCGCATGACCATCTGTTGGCGCTGAATTCGACCAATGTCACCAAGGGCATCTTGACGGAAGCGCAACAGTTGAAGTGTCTTGGTGCCATTAAGATGTTGGCGACCTGCTTTTAGGTTGATGTAGAGGTGTTGGCTATCATCCTGATACTTCATGTCCTTCGGGACGTTGACCGTGACTCCCCCGAGGGCATTGACCAACGCTTCGACTCCCTGGACGTTCATGGAAATATAACGATCGACTCCAACCCCACCCAACAATTCACTAGCGGCTCGGGCGGCAAGAGGGGGACCACCGAGCGCATTGGCTTCATTAATTTTACTGGTACTATGCCCAGGGATTGCGGTGCGGGTGTCACGGGGAATGGAGAGAACGCTTACTTTTTTGTTTTCGGGGTTAAACCGAATCAGAAGCATAGTGTCCGTTAAGCCTTCAAAAGAATTGACTAGGGCTTGGTATTTTACATTTTTGAGATGGGCAGGCACTTCACTGACATCTGTGGTTAAGACTTTAGTGCCGAGTAATAAAATATTTACGGGTCGGGTTAGACCGGGCATTTTGAGATTGTTTTGACTTGAAATACCACTTTTATTGAAGACGGCAGCATCAGCGCTCGAAAACTTACGCTGCATCAAAGGGGTGCTAGACAAGGAAACAGCGAGTAATGCGCCTGCCGTAGCGGAGATCATAGCGATTCCTGTTAAACAGAAAAATAGCCAGGTAAATCGGTTGCTGTCAGCTTTTTGTGGGGACTTTTTGCGAGTGGTACCGGCGCTGCTCTTGATGGGACGGCCTGATCCAGATTTTCCAGTACTTCGACTGACGGCTCTTTTTCCCTCGGGCGGCTGGTTAGATGAAATCGATCCCTTTCTTACGGTTCTCACGCAGTTTCCTCACCACACAATGACTCAAGCTACAAATTTCACTGATTAAATCACAGAGGTAAACTTGAAGTTGCTGAATATTAGCAGTATTTTTTCAGATTGCTTACACAATTATTGTTTTTTTGCCCATTTCCCATGTGAGACGGTATGAACAAGGTAATATGGTGCCCAAGTTTTTATCGTGCTATCGTCACAATAAAATACTTATGAAAACGATCGCAGGAAATAATCATTTGAGCAACTCTGCTTTCATGGCTGAGATACTCGTGAGAAAAGCCATTATACGATAACAGAACTTCATGATGTGGTAATTTTTGTCTACATCTAAAGTCATTCGCGAGACAAAAGGGAAGAACGATCGTCCCTCCTTTTACCCCCAATTAACTAGCTGCACGGTCGCCGCCAACTTCGCCTCATCTTCCTTTGACACAACCCGAAGCTCAGGCTCCAACCCCGACATCCGATCTTATTCATCATCAAACAACGAGGTGAGATCTCTACTGCCTTTAACAACTCTGACAATTTCTAAACCATCATCAAGAATTCGATAGAGAATCACATATTTCAGCATAGACAACCCTCTCAAATCAGGACGAACAGAGGAATAGCTGCGGCCCATTATAGGAAATTGCGTTAGATTACGACATTTTTTGGTAAATTCCTGAATCAGCTTTTCACCTGCTGCGACATTTCGCTCAGCAAAATAATCGACCAATTCTTTCAAATCTTTTGTTGCACGGGGCGAAATAATAAAACGACTCACGGATTGATCGTTCCTGTCTTTTGGTAAAGCCGATCGTAGAGTTCAGCAATCACTTCTTCGCCATCTCGGCCTTCACCCCGATCGAGTTCTGCGATCGCTCCATCAACTGTTTCGCGCATGGTTTCGATCCAATTGTCATAGTGCGATCGGGTATGGAGAAGGGCGATCGCTTGTTCGAGAAGATCATTCAGATTAGTATATCGACCAGATTCAAGTTCTTGCTGGACAAATGCTTCGACTTCAGGCTTGAAGGGTTTCAATATCATGGCGAGTTTCCGGTGGATATTGTTGTGGTGATTATGATTCCAGTATAACCTATGCTCAAAATCGTTAATTACACCGTAGCCGCCAACTGCGCTTCATCTTCCTTCGACCCAACCTGACCCTCAGGCTCCAACCCCGAAATCCGATCGAGTCTGTTGAGATTTAAGCCGATCGTTGTTGAATATATTCATGAACTTGTTGTTGTAATTGATTTACGATCGCCTCTCCAAAATTTAAAGTC
>JAJAYH010000467.1 GCA_026786325.1 Alkalinema sp. CAN_BIN05
AAAATCGGGTGCAAAGGGCATTGGCAATCCAGTCTTATATGTCGGGTCTACGACCGGGCGCGATGGCATGGGTGGCGCAAGTTTTGCGAGTGCAGAATTGTCGGCGGAGTCTATTGACGATCGGCCAGCGGTTCAGGTCGGTGATCCGTTTTTAGAGAAGTCTTTAATTGAAGCCTGTCTAGAAGCATTCAAAACCGGGGCAGTTGTAGCAGCGCAAGATATGGGTGCAGCGGGTTTGACTTGTTCGACCGCAGAAATGGCGGCAAAAGGCGGCGTTGGGATTCTACTCGATCTCGATAAAATCCCGGCACGGGAAACGGGAATGGTGCCCTATGAATATTTACTATCAGAATCACAAGAGCGAATGCTATTTGTTGCGGAAAAAGGTCGCGAACAAGAACTAATTGATATTTTTCACAAATGGGAACTGCAAGCCGTCGTTGCCGGGGAAGTGATTGCTGAATCTATTGTCCGTATTATGTTCAAAGGTGAAATTGCCGCAGAACTTCCCGCCACGGCGCTTTCAGATGACACGCCGATTTATGAACGCGAACTGATGACCACGCCCCCGGACTATGCGCAAAAAGCTTGGGCTTGGAACCCGGAATCATTACCAAAGGCCACCTATACCGGAATTGAGGGAATGTCTTGGAATCAAGTGCTGTTGAAGCTTTTGGATACTCCGACGATCGCATCCAAACGCTGGGTCTATCGTCAATACGATCATCAAGTTCAAAACAATACCGTCATGTTTCCCGGCGGGGCTGATGCTGCAATAGTTCGATTGCGTGCTTTGGCTAATGAAACCGAAAAAGTAACGTTTGAACATCCTGCCACCATGCGCGGAGTTGCGGCCACAACGGATTGTAATCCGCGCTATGTCTATCTGAATCCCTACGAAGGCGCGAAAATGGCCGTGGCTGAAGCGGCCCGAAATCTTTCCTGTGTTGGAGCCGAACCGATCGCCGTCACGGATAATCTCAACTTTGGTAGTCCCGAAAAACCGATCGGCTACTGGCAACTGGCCAATGCTTGCACTGGAATCTCCGAAGCCTGTCGCGAATTTGATACGCCTGTGACAGGTGGTAATGTTTCTTTATATAACGAAACTCTCGACGATGAGGGCAATCCCACACCCATTTATCCCACGCCTGTGATTGGTATGGTGGGCATTGTGGAAGACATTAGCAAAGCTGTGGGCCAAGGGTTTAGAACTGAAGGCGATCGGATTTACCTTTTAGGATTACCGACCGGTGCCCATGCAAATACCATTAGCTTTGGTGGGTCCGAGTATTTGATGGCGATTCAAAATATTGCCGCAGGTCAGCCGCCTGTGGTGGATTTCGTCTTGGAACGATCGGTGCAAGCGGCCTGTCGTGAAGGCATTCGACAATCTTGGATTAAATCAGCCCATGATAGTTCTGAAGGTGGATTAGCGATCGCAATCGCCGAGTCTTGTATTGGTGGCAATATTGGCGCAGCGGTTGAATTGATTAGTCCGAGTCATTGTTTGGATTATGCAATGTTTGCTGAAGGCGGTGCGCGAATTATTGCTACGGTGTCGCCGGAGAATCAAATTGAATGGGAAACCTATTTGAATGATTCGCTGCAAGGCAATTGGCAATCCATTGGCACTGTAATTGGGTCTGCTTTGGAAATTGTTGTTCAAGAGCAAACGGTGATTAATGTTTCAGTGGCTGAGATGACTGAAACTTGGGGCGAGGCGATCGATCGACGGATGGCGGTGTAAGTCTCGTTCATTAAGTTGATTATTTGTTCTATTTCAACAATTGTACATGAATCATAATCCCTCATTCCAAGGCATTAAGAGCTAGGAATGAGGGATTTAGTATAATTTCACTGCAACTATCAACCCAGAATCAAAGCGCTGGATCACCCAACGATCGTACAAACTAACAAGCAAATATACTAGACTTTCTTAGGGTTCCCAGTGTTTCTACTGAGGACGAAAATAAATTTGTTGGTTATCTTATAAGTGTCACTTGCAATACAATTTCTATCATGATTAAAAAGAAGCTTTTTGCTATTGGAACCATTGCGATCGTCACTGCGATGAATTTGACAATGTTTGCTCACTCCGCAAGTGCAGGCGAAGTTGAATGTTCTGACAATGGTGTGGATACGGCAGTTTGTGTCGATGAATATGGCAATGCGGCAATTTCGACGATCGATGATGAAGGCAATCAAATCACTGTAGATAGTGATGGCAATTATGAAATCGAGTGGGCTGAATAGATTTATCTAGATCTATTTAGAGTATTGTTTCGATCGTTAAGTTACTTTTATCCATTAGAGAAACCCAAATGAACTCATTGATCAAATTCCTCCCTGGTTTGTTATGCCTCGCAACAGTGACTTCCATTCCTGTGATTTCAGCATTGGCTCAACCTACGATCGTCGCCGCTGAAGCAAAGGCACCGCTTGATTTAAAACTCACCGTTGAGCAAAAAGCGCAACTCAAGACGATTAAAGAAGAATCCCGCGCAGCGATTCAAAAGCTGTTAACGCCTGAGCAACTGTCTCAAATGGAAACTGCTAAAGCCAACAAAGTTTCTTTTCGGAAAGCTCTTGCTGCGCTGAAGCTAACACCTGAACAAAAAGCAAGTATCGCTGCGATCAAAAAACAAGAAAACACCAAAGAAAATGCGGTGTTAACCGAGGAACAACGTCAAAAAATGCGTGCAGCAGCGCCAGCAGCAAAGGCAAAATAATTCCTCGGATGTGCTTTAATTTTTCTCGTTGGGTTTAGGACACAGCATATTCATGTCCTTACAAATCTGGGTTACAGAGGCTGTAGAGACATGGTTTGTGCGCCCCAAACTCAACGAAGAAATTGAGGTTTCACCATTCCTTAACCGATCGTCATCACCACCACGCCCATCACCATAATTCCCGCGCCTAACAGCCGTTCCCGAATCCCCTTCTCACCAAATACAAAATAACCAAATCCTACACTAATCAACCCACTCATTCGCTTCACCGCAATCACCTGCGTAACCGCCACCATTCCAACCGCCATCATTTGACAACCGACCCCAATCCCATTGGCCAACCCCGCCGCCAACAACAACCGCCAATGCGATCGAATGCCCTGAATCGGGTTCTTTGATTTCAAAATAATCAATGGCAAAATTCCCAACGCAATAAATCCAAACAATACAATTGCCCAAAAGATTGGCGAAGAATTCAGCACTCCCACTTTGTCAAACGTAGACGTAATACTCCAAATAAACGCCACCACTACCATCATTCGGGTGCCTTTATTGCGGAAAATCGATCGTAATGGCCCAAAAAAACCACTCGCTGACGCATTCAAATTCAACACATAAGATCCAATCACAATCAGAAACACTCCAACAGCATCCCAAACCGTCGGCACTTCTTGAACAATCAAGGGTGAAGTGATTAATAAAAACAGTGGCGTTAAAGTAGACAACGGCGACATGAGTGACAAATCTGCTAGGCGAATGGCTTTGACATAAAGTGTATAAGCCACCACATTCAAAGATCCACCGATCGCCAGCGCCATCCAAAAATTGGGACCCAGCGTCGGAATGCCGACAAATGCTAAAACGGGTAATAGAGAAATTGCCGCGATCGCCATCCCTGCGCAAGCCACCACATATTCATCTAGAAAATTCAAACTCTTTTTACTGAATACATCCTTCAAAGATTCAAAGAAAGCCGTTAAAATTGCAAGACCCAACCATGTCATAAGAAAAAACCGCCCATGCAATCATTGCCCCGAATTAAATTTTTAATCGCCCCAACATCCGATGCCTGGACTGAGCAAACTCTTGCCAATATGGATATCATTCTTTTAGATCACTCCAACTGCGAACGCAAGGCCGCTAGCGTAGCACTAAAGTTTATGACCCGCTACCCATCCAATACAAAACTCGTCCACGAACTCACCCACCTCGCCCAAGAAGAACTCCTTCACTTCCAACAAGTTAATACCATTCTGAACGATCGGAACATTCCCCTCGCACCTCTCAATGCCCCGCCCTATGGAGCCACTCTGACCAAACAAATTCGTAAACCCGAACCCGATCGCTTCCTCGACATGCTGCTAGTATCGGCCCTCATCGAAGCCCGCAGCCACGAACGCCTTGGGTTAATCGGTCAACATTGCGAAGATCTCGAACTCGCCGAATTCTACCGATCGTTAATGGAATCCGAAGCCCGACATTATGGACTCTATTGGGTTTTAGCCGATACCTACTTCGATCGCACCGTAGTCACAGAACGCCTTGAAGCGATCGCTGTCATCGAAAGCCAAATCCTCTCAACACTTCACCCAGAACCCCGCGTTCATAGCTAGAGTTAGTATTTAAATTAAAATTTATAGATTGCAATTCAATTCACAGGCAAAATTCAACGACCTGAAATGCTTGGATCCGTCTATGAATCTAAAAACAGCATCTAAAAACAACAGATAGAAGTGACCCGATCGCCTTACAATAGTACCGCTGTAATTTGGACAACACCTTGATCGAGCGTTATACACTACCGGAAATGGGTGCAATCTGGAGCGACGACTATAAGCTTCAAACCTGGTTGAAAGTGGAGATCGCTGTCTGTGAGGCTCAGGCAGAACTCGGATATATCCCGATGGAAGCCGTCACGGAGATCAAGGCGAAAGCAAAATTTGATATTGCCCGTGTGCTTGAAATCGAGAAAGAAGTCAAGCATGACGTGATTGCATTTTTGACCAATGTCAATGAATACGTCGGAGATGCGGGTCGTTATATCCATCTCGGCATGACCAGTTCTGACATGTTGGACACGGCGCTATCGTTGCAGATGGTCGCGAGTCTTGATTTGATCATGACCAAGCTAGAAGCCTGCATTCAAGCCATTCGCTATCAGGCCCAGCAGCATCGCCATACCATTATGATTGGCCGATCGCACGGAATCCACGCCGAACCGATTACCTTTGGCTTTAAGCTCGCGGGTTGGCTGGCGGAAATGTTGCGGAACCGCGATCGGCTTTGCATCCTCAAGAAAACTATTGCCATTGGTCAAATTTCCGGAGCCGTCGGCACCTACGCCAACATTGATCCCAAAATTGAGGAGATTACCTGTCGGCTGTTGGGACTGCAACCGGATCCGGCTTCGACGCAGGTAATTTCCCGCGATCGTCATGCTGATTTTATGAATGCGTTGGCCTTGGTCACAGCATCAATTGAACGATTCAGCGTCGAAATCCGCAATATGCAGCGCACGGATGTTTTGGAAGTCGAGGAATATTTCTCGAAAGGTCAGAAAGGTTCATCCGCCATGCCCCACAAACGGAACCCAATCCGATCGGAGCGTTTGACTGGAATGGCTCGATTAGTGCGGGGTTATGCAGTGTCGGCCTTGGAGAATGTGGCGCTATGGCATGAACGGGATATTTCCCATAGTTCTGTCGAGCGTGTGGCGTTCCCGGATGCCTGCATTTTGACGGATTTCATGCTTCACGAGATTACCGAATTGGTCAAACACCTCTTGGTCTATCCCGAAAATATGAAACGCAATATGAATCTCTATGGTGGAGTTGTATTTAGTCAACGAGTGCTATTGGCATTGATTGGCAAAGGCATGAACCGTGAAGAAGCCTATGCGATCGTTCAGGGTTGTGCCCATACAGAATGGAATGTGGAAGGTGGTAACTTCCGGGCGCGCATTGAAGAGAATGAAAAGGTTCAAACTCATTTGAATGCAGCAGAGATTGAAGATTGTTTTGATGCCAGTCATCATTTGAAGAATCTCGACCAAGTGTATCAGCGCTTGGGTATTTAGTAAAGTTCCGATCCCCCTAGCCCCCTTGAAAAGGGGGGACCGGAAGCTGAATTGAAAATAATTTCTAACTCTTAGTCCCCCTTCACAAGGGGGATTTAGGGGGATCCAGATTTATCGCAATAAACTAAACGCTGTGCTATGCAATCTGATGTTAACCTCATGGATAAAACCGATCGTCCCAGCAATCCCTCTAGTAATCCATTCATTTATTTTCTACCGATCGGCTTTCTCGTCTATACATTACTATCAGCCTACCAGATCGATTTTCGGGCATTTTACGTAGCGGCCCGATCGGTCATATTGAATATCGATCCTTATTTAAATCCTGTCACACAATTTCCTGAACTCTATGCAGCCATTAATGCAGAAGATGCGATCGCGTCTGGATTTATTTATCCACCGTTGGCAGCATTATTATTTTTACCCTTGGGATTCTTGCCCTATGGAACTGCAAAAATTGTGTTTAGTGCATTAATTTTAGTCAGTTTGATTGGGTTGTGCCTACTATCCGCCAAGAAAAGGAGTGATGGTTTATCGACACCGGGAGAAGCCTTTCTGTTTGTGACTTGTAGCTTCCCATTACTGGCAACATTTGAACGTGGGCAAATTGATTTAGTTATTGTATTGCTGACTTGGCTTTCATTTCATCTTTATCGTAGTCAGAAGCTTGTGCAATCAGCGTTGCTTTTGGGCTTTGCAATTTGTATTAAAATTTTCCCCGCGATCGTCATTATTTACTATCTAATCAAACGCCAATTTAGAATTGCTGTTTATTCTATTCTAAGTACATTAATTCTATTTTCTTTACCACTGCTATATTTCAAACCATCAGTTTATCTACACTTTTTTCAATTTGTATTTCCTAGCTTATTTGGGAAAATCACAAGTTCCGAAACGGTGACTACTCACGGGCAGCGTGTCGTAAATAATGTGGTGCAGGCGATCGAAGGTAATGGATTATTTGCTATGCAGGATTTTGCCAATGGTTTCATGAATCCGTTGTTGCTGAATAATACGATCGGTTGTTTTATTGTTGGTTCAATTTTGTTAGCAATTCTGTTACGAGTGACAAAGCGCAGTGACTTGATTTATCAATTCTATGCAATGTTGAATGTGATTAATTTCGTGAATCCTCGCGCATGGATTATGGGATTGGTTTGGTATATTCCATTATTTCTGCATTTGTATCCTAAAGTGAAGAGTAATCGCGATCGGTTTTTCATTCTCCTTCCGCTTTTCATGCCACCATTTACGAATCTCAATGGTTTTTTAGCCTACGCCGTTGCGATTGGATTTGCCAGAAGAGAACCAATTCAACCCAAACAAACATGACTCAGATTTACAACTATCCACCCCTGTTTGAAGGCAGACTTGTCAGCCGTTACAAACGTTTTTTTGCCGATATTGAACTCACAACAGGCGAACTCATTACCGCCCACTGCTCCAACACCGGACCCATGACGGGCGTATGTCTTCTCGGCAATCGCGTTATGGTCTCCAAAAGTGATAGCAAAACTCGCAAACTTGCCTACACTTGGGAACTCATTGAAGTCAATGATAACGATCGCCCTGTTTGGTGTGGGGTGAATACGGCATTGCCCAATAAAGTCGTCAAAGCCGCGATCGAACAAAAAGTGATTGCTGAATTGAGCGATTATGTCAGTATCCGATCGGAAGTGTCCTATGGTCAGGAAAAAAGTAGGATTGATTTGGTCTTAGACACCACAGACAAACCTGTTTATATTGAAGTCAAAAATACAACTTGGACAGACGGGACACTTGCAATCTTCCCCGACACCGTGACAACCCGTGGCCAAAAACATATTCGTGAACTTGTCAGCATCATCCCTGAAGCCCGCGCCGTCATGCTTTATTTTATCAATCGCGGAGATTGCGATCGGTTTTCTCCCGGCGACGATCGTGACCCCAAGTATGGGCAACTTCTACGAGAGGCCGTCAAATCTGGGCTAGAAGTATTGCCCTGTCGATTTGATATAACACCACAGGGGATTTCTTACTTGGGACTAGCAGAATTCATATTGCTTTAGAGAGAATTAAGCATTACAGTTCTTATTGAACTATTTTTATTTGAGAAATGTGATTAATTCCCTTAAGCTTCGGGTATCTATGAGGGGTGCATTTAAGAGAATGCGATTTGAGGTTACGTAAAACTACCGGATTGGAATCTTTCTTTGGGAACAGAGGACTAGTTTAGCTTCACATTATTAATTTTGTGATTAAATGAATCTCATCTGTACTAGTCTCAATTGATCCGTAGATTTGGGATATGTACTCTGATTTTGACAAACGGACTCTTTGATAAGCCTTACTCAACACAGCATGAAGCATTTTATTTCCCCCCAGAC
>JAJAYH010000468.1 GCA_026786325.1 Alkalinema sp. CAN_BIN05
AACAATGTCCTTCAAAAATTAGCCAAGTATTACGTTGTGCATTACCCGCAGGAAATGAAATCTGGTTGCTACTCGCATCTTTGTCAAAAGTAACACGCACATGAATATCATCCGCCGCCGCAAAGGTACTAATCGGATATTCGTCTCCAGCCTTGACTGCAAATTTCTGATCGTCGGGCAGATCCTTCAATTGCAATGGCTGTAATTTCAGAAAAGTGTCAGCAGTGATTTTAATTTTAGCGTTGCTCATAGTTCTAATTTCTTGGGTAAGGATAATATCTGAAGTGCGATTCTCAGTGAAATATTATGAAAGACAATCCAAGAACTTCTGACCATAATCTGCAATCAAATCTGCTTTGTCTACATCGTTAATGATCTTCCTTGCGTTAACCCAATCAGTCCGATCTTCAAAGAAATACTTACGAAGTGAATAACCTGTGTATAAGCTATCAACCATGCCCGTAAATAAGATTTTGACAGCAATATCCATGTTGAGAGCGAGAGAGAGATTATCGTAAAGATCGCTCCCAATGCCGATCGCTTTACCAAGATTCTTGTAGTTGTAGCCCCAGGTAATTTGAACCAAGCCTCTGCCAAAGTAGCTTTGACCATTGGCTTCAGGTAAAGCATAGTTCTCGCTGATGATTTCTCGATCAAACATATCGGTAACTGCATTGAGAGAACGTTGATCAGAGCTACAGAAGCCTTCTCTAACAGGTTGTAGATCTCCTCCTGTTTCATGGAAAGCTGTTGCCAGAGCATAGGCAAGCCAGCGATTATCAGTCAAGTTGCTCTTGTCCCAATAATCAAAAATTGCATCATAGCCTTGGACTTGCGATTGCTCTAGAGCGCCAAATTGAGGACGAAAAGCAGTAAAGAACTTAGCCCGATCGACTTTACCGCCACCAGAAAAGATTTCATCAAAGTACAGCGCAGCAGTTTGACTACCAATGACACCCCTAATGGTGCCAGTATTACCAAGCTGACGCTCCTCTTTAAACTCATTAATACCTGCCTCAGACAGGTCACGATCGATACCTGAAACTGTTATTCCTGCCATAAATTTCCTCAATTTAATAATGAACTTTAATATCTATCCCTAAGCTTTAACTAAAAACTTGAGGACATCAAGCAACATTACAGAAGCTATTTTATCGTAACCCTGGGATTATAACTTTTCTTACGACAATCAAAGGTCAGAGAAAAGTCAGATATTTTAGGTATATTTATGTGAATATTTTTAATGGACAGAGCTTATAGTATTTGAACTGACCCTATTCGGCTTATCCGAAATTCCGAGTGATCCCCAAATGCGGAATGTCTTAGATAAGACCGAAGTAGAGCCATTATTTAATGTATTTACTTGGGTGTTGCAGTCCTTTGAGCAAGGAGGCTGGCTAAAAAGATATAAATTTCTGGAGGGCCAATATCTGATTGCATTAGATGGAAAAAATTACTTTAGTTCAAGTAAAATCCATTGCAGTCAATGTAATCACCGGACAGATCAGAATGGAAAAACGAATTACTTTCATAGTGTAATCTTGCCTGTAATCGTCTCCCCAGATCAATCGGAAGTGATTAGTTTAGCCCCGGAGTTCATTACGCCGCAAGATGGCCATGAGAAGCAAGATTGCGAGGTGGCGGGAGCTAAACGCTGGATAGATCTCCATAAATAAGACTTCAAAGTGGACAGTGTAACGTTATTAGGCGATGACCTATATAGCCGTCAACCGATGTGTGAAACAGTATTAGCGTCAAAGATGAACTTTATTTTTAATTGTCTACCAAGTTCTCATCCGACCTTGTATGAATGGCTGGAGTCTCTCGAACGGCTGGGAGAAATTAAAGCCATTAGCTTGAGCAAGCGTCATCTACGGACCTTGGAACGCTATCAATATCGCTATGTAAATCACGTACCATTACGAAACGAAGAACCGTCACTGCTGGTGAATTGGTGTGAGTTGAAGGTGTTTCGGAATGAAGAACAGATTTATCATAATTCGTGGGTGACGCATCACGATTTAAATGATGATTCTATCGTTCAAGTCGCAGCAGTAGGGCGTTGTCGTTGGAAAACAGAGAATGAAAATCACAATATATTAAAGACGAAGGGGTATTATTTAGAACATAACTTTGGTCATGGTGAGAAGCCTTTGTCGAAAGTGCTATTAACTTTGAACTTACTAGAATTTCTATTCCATACCGTATTACAACTCGTGGATGAGTTCTATCAGAAAATTCGTAAACAACTGGTGACACCTAAAGGCTTTTTTCAAGATATTCGTAGTCTCACCAAATATTTACTATTTGAAAGTTGGTCTATTCTGATTCAATTTATGATTTCGGGGCAACGCTTACTTCTCAAGACCAACTCCTCTTAAGATTTTGAATTTGGAACTGCTGCTGAATGGTGGTAGAGGTGATTTCGCCCTGATTGACGGATCATCCTCCATTGGTTATGCGGCTGGTTGGGCGGCTACGAAAAACTCAACTTGTAAATTGCAAAGTGTGATCATGTCACCATCGACCAAGGCATAGCGTTTTAGGACGGAAAGTCGTTTGCTGTTTAAGTAGGTTCCATTACTGCTGCCTACGTCCATTAGATAAAAGCCTTGTTGGACATCGTAGCCTACGACCGCGTGACATCGTGAGACCGATCGGTTATGGACTACGATCGCACAATTACGGCTGCGTCCCATTAACCAGGTTGAACTTAAGTCGGTGACGAATGCGCTATCGCCATGACAGAGATTGGTGGTTAGGAACGCACGATGGTTATGTTGAGTAGCTTGAATGTAATAAGACAACGACTCGGGCCTATCCATCAGAGATATGGGGTCATCTAAGCAATTTCCCTCCGTTAAATCTCCGGCTTCTGGCCCACTCGGATCTGAAGCACCATTGTCCGGCTTATCATAAGCCTCTACGGCTTTGGAAATTTTTATTTCAAACAGGTCCAGAGCATCGTCTTTTTTATTGGTTTTATCTACATCCCCCTCATAGGCGATTATTCCGCTACTTACTGAATAGTTATGGCTTGAAGATGGATTTCTATTAAGAATCATGAATGGCGGCAGTGTAATAACTGCAATGGAGGAACGGGAAAAATTCAGGAGATGACGATTTTAAAATTAATAGGTTCACAAGGAGAGTCACAGATGAAGCATTTCAATGAGAGGAATGGAATATTTCTTCAGTAAGTGAAGTTTACACACTCTAATCTGAATTGTTATCCGTGGAATTATGTAAAATAACCAACTGGCTGTTGTTATCCGTGGAATTATGTCAGTGAAATTACAAATTCACTGTGAGTAAACACGAGTTTTTATAGGCTTGGCAATGGGGTGAGCGCTGTTCTTAGTTAAAGCTTCACATCGCTTGGGATTTGAGCCAGTTTGACTGCTTATTCTTCAGAGTAAATTCAAACTTCTAGCACTATCTTCGATTTTAGCTAGAGATCGAACTCATTCCAAAGCGTGAAGGCAGAAGAGTCTGCAACTCTTTATGCTCCTCGCTTGAAACAAGGTTTTGATCTGAAACAAGCTGACGTGCAAAGCGTTTGGCTGTTGCGGGAACTAGGGCCATGGGGTTGCTGAATCCAGAAAATACTTGCACCCGACGATCGGCCCCCACAGGACCAACCAACGGGAGATGATCAGCGCTAAAGGCGACGGTACATGTGACCCAGCGTCCCGGAACTTGGGCGACTTTGGGTAAGATCTTGGCTAACCCCGATCGGATCCATTGTTCACTGGCCTCGGGCGATGACTGCGGGGCTAGACTCGTCTGGGTCCGGCTGATTTGTCCAAACCGAAGACTAGTATCAGCAAACTGTAAAGCTCCCACATCGAGAATTGGCGGAATTAGATCTTGATTATGGCCCGTCAGCCCCGCTTCCCAAGGTTCATCATCCATGGCTGCCGATCGTTCTAATTCAAAGCGTCGAATTTCGGCAGGCATCACCACCGATCGCATCTGAAGATCGCACAGGTCGGTTTCGATCGATTCTGAATGACTAAAACATTGACGAATAGCTAAGCCTGAATCCCGTAACAAGGCCCGAGTTCCGCCCCCCGTACAAAAAATTACCCGATCGCCGTGATAGGTCTCCAAGTTTCCATGTACTCGAACCCCATCCGATTCTGAGCTGATAGTTAAGACCCGATCGTAGGCTCTGTGTCCGCCGAGTCGCACCATGGTCTGACAGTAAGCATTAGCCGTTTCGATCGGGTTGATCTGGGCATACGGCATCAAGATTGCGGCAGCAATTGCATCTGGATTCAACAACGGTTCTAGATCTACAGCTTCAGCCGGAGTTAGAAGTCGGGGCTGCTTTGTAAAATGAGCATAGGTCTTGAGGACAGCGATCGGATCTTGAGAATGGCTAATAGTCCCAATCAGGGGCAATTCACGAAACTCGGTGGGCAGATCTAAAGCAGACACGTTCTGACGGTGGATTTCAAGGCTTTCTTGGGCTAGCGATCGGGTTAAGTCCGTCATGCCCGCCCAATAGGAAATCCCACCGTAGCTATAGCGCGTGGCACTATGACTCTTGTCATGTTGCTCGATCAACAAAACCTTCACACCAAGCTGGACTAATTCGTAAGCTAGAGAGGCTCCCGTAATACCCGATCCGATGATGATGACCTCGTAGAACTGCATTGGGATCCGCATAGTTTTGGTGAGCTGTGAGTATATTATATTGTCTCCTCGTCGGGGATCCAACACTATCTAGTCCTGGAGAATTTTCATGGCATGGCGAATTCTTACGATATGGCGATCGGATCGGAAATTTAGAAAATTTGGACTAATCCTGGTCGTTAGCTTAATGCTAGTCAGCCTAATGGTGATCAATGTTCATCCTAGTCCCGCCCAATTACGGCCCAATCGATCGTCATCAATAACTTCCTCGTCACCCAGTCTAATCGTCACGCCCACGACCCCACGACTGGGAGACACACTATCGGTGATTGTCCCTACAACACAAGCGCCTGTCGTTCAGATGACCAGTAAAACAGGCACCAAGAGCTATCCAGTCTATGACCTCGGCAACAATCGCTGGCGAGCCTTTATTCCCACCACGCCTCTGACTCCGCCGGGAACTTTAAAAATTCAAGCTCAAATTGCAGGAGTCGCCGAAATTCAAAGTAAAACTGTTGCCCTTCAGGGCCGATCGTTCCCAACTCAGCGCATTTGGCTTCCCCCTGGACAAGATGGCAATGTGAGTGATTGGGAATTTGATCAAGTGGACGCATTTAAAAAGACCATCAGCCCCGACAAGCTCTGGAATGGGTCGTTCAGACGGCCTAATGATGGCGATATCAGTACAACTTATGGGATTCGGCGTTACTACAACGGTGTCTTTGCCGATGACTACTTCCATCGCGGCGTAGACTATGCAGGCGATGAAGGATCCGCGATCGTTGCCCCTGCCGCTGGCCGAATTGTCTTTATGGGATACGAGAAAGATGGCTTCAAAGTCCATGGTAATGTCATTGGGCTTGACCATGGACAAGGCGTTCTAAGCATTTTTCTTCACATGAATAGCATCCGGGTGAAGCGCGGCGACCGCGTCCAAGCGGGCCAAACGATCGGAACGTTAGGGGATACGGGGGCGGCAACTGGTCCTCACTTACATTGGGGACTATATGTGAATGGAGAATGTGTGGATCCGGTAGCTTGGCGCGAAACCGGGTTGGATTAATCTTGTGTGCCCATTGAAAAACCGTTAGTGTTATGAATTATTAGCGGTGGCTCAGAGAATAAAGATAGAGTCTTTCTGTGTAAGGGTTTGAAAAATCTCAACTCTAGCGCACGAAAGATTCAAGACACTAACAAAAATCCCCCAAGTCCTAGAAGCTGGGGGATTTTTATGAGTCTTAATTTAAGACAGTTTAGAAGTTCATTTCAACGGCTTGAACCCGTTCAACTTGCTTCTTCTTCAACACCAACATAATTTGAGCCAGAGTTGTGATTGCGAAGAACGCCATCAGACCCAAAACTCGATTGGGATTTTGCAGTACGATTTCGATGTCGGCTTGACCAAAACCACCAACATTAGGATTGTTCGTCAAAGGTTGACCCGCCGTAACCTGATCGCCCACGGCAACCAAGATTGTTGGTCCAGCAGGAATGGTTTCCGTAACGGTTTTGTCGTTTTCACCTTGAATGGTCACAAGAAACGCACCCTCTTCGGATGGGGCAATGGCGCTAATGCTTCCGGTCAGGGTTGCATTGTAAACCGCATTATTGCTCTTATCGCCCGTTGGGTAGAGATGACAACGACCGCGATTTCCGCCGACGTGAATCTGGTATTTACCAAAGTTAGCGTTGGAGTTAGTGCCGGGATCCGGAGACAGAATCGGGAAGGTGAGTTCCTCATAGTCATCACCTGACAACGGACCCACAACCAAAATATTTGGCTTTGCATCGCTGTAAGGCTGGATGTACATGTCTGCGACCGCCGCACGTTGCTCGTCTGTCAACCGTTCGTCGGGATCCAAGGTAAATCCTTCTGGCAAGACTAAAACGGCACCGACATTCAGGCCAGCCTTGCTTCCGTCGCCGGCAAGTTGTTGCACGGTGTGGTCGTA
>JAJAYH010000469.1 GCA_026786325.1 Alkalinema sp. CAN_BIN05
CAGTTAGCGATCGAATTTAGACCTGAGTGGCGATCGGATTTGGGTTTGATTTTAGACAATGTTGAGGTGGTGGATGTTGAGGTTCGAGTTTTGTTTGAACAATGGCGTGATTTGTATTTCAAAATGTTGAATGCGTTGCCGGAGTCAGATATGGAACTGGTGGCAAAATGCTTAAATAAGTGCAATCCGCAAACGGTGATTGTGCGTCCAGTGATTGAATCGGTCTGGGAAAAGATCGATCGGGAGAATGATTGGAGTGCGTTTAATGAGTTGTTGCAGATGATTCGGGCTTAACTCATGAAGATTTTACTATTACTGTTGAAAGCATCTTGGCAGAGTGTGGCGATCGCGGCCATTATGGGTTCTCTCAGTGGAGTTTGTAGTGCGCTGTTGATTCGGATGGTGAATGAGACGGTGGCGGGGAATTCTGTGAGTTTGTGGGAATTTGTGGCAGTTACGATCGCTTCTTTAGTTGCAACTATTACGTCGCAATATTTACTCATTCGGTTAGCGCAGGGTGCCATTTATGAATTGCGATTGCGGTTGACGCGGGCGATTTTGACAACGCCTTTGGTAACGCTAGAGAGATTGGGGGCGGGTAGGCTTTTGGCAACGCTGACAGAAGATGTTCAGACTATCGCTAATACAATTTTTATCATTCCTTTTATTTGTATTGATTTGGCGGTGATTGCCTCCTGTTGGGTCTATTTGGCGATGCAGTCATTGCCTGTATTTTTAGCAATGTTGTTCTGTGTTGGGTTTGCGATCGTCACGGTTCAGGGGTTGATGGGCAATGCCAGACAATATCTGAAACAGGCGCGGGATGAGGATGATACGTTACTGAAACATTTTGGCAGTTTGACGGCGGGGACGAAGGAGTTGAAGCTCAGTAGTCTGCGGCGACGATCGTTTTTTGAAGATGATTTGGAACCGAGTGCAGGACGATCGCGACAATATCAGGTACGGGCGTTGACCTTGTTTTCAGTGGCGACGGGCTGGGGAAATTTATTATTGTTTTTTATCATTGGCATGATCTTATTTGCATTGCCAAATTTTGTCGTAGTGACTCCCGTAATCTTATCGGCTTATGCGTTGACGATGATCTTTTTAATGATGCCATTTGGTAATTTATTTCAGCGATTGCCATTTATTTTACGAGCAAATGTAGCATTGGCAAAAGTCGATGAAATGGGGTTGCAATTGGAGGCACAGGCGGAAAAGTCTGGGGGATTTAGTACGATCGAATCTCAGGCAAAATCGATCGTACTCTCCAATGTCATCCATCAATATCGGGGCGATCGTGAAGATATTCCATTCACATTAACGATTCCATATCTCGAAATTCCGGCAGGTCAACTACTGTTTATTGTGGGTGGAAATGGAAGCGGAAAATCTACATTAGCAAAGATTTTAATGGGGTTGTATCCACCGGAGACTGGGCGGTTGGCTTGGGATAATCAAACAATTACTGATGAAAATTTGTCCGATTATCGGGAGAATTTTAGTGCGATATTTGCAGACTTTTATTTGTTCGATCGGGTTTTGGAAACAGAACAGACCAAAAAACAAGCGCAGATCTATTTGGAAAAACTCCAGATTGCCCATAAAGTTCAGATCCGAGATGGAATGCTTTCGACAACGGCATTGTCAACAGGTCAACGTAAGCGTTTGGCATTGTTGAATGCTTATCTTGAAGATCGATCGGTGTATGTTTTTGATGAATGGGCTTCGGATCAAGATCCGATATTCCGCGATTTGTTTTATCACACCATTTTACAAGAACTTAAACAACGGGGAAAAACGGTGATTGTAATTAGTCATGACGATCGGTATTTCAATGTGGGCGATCGATTGATTAAACTCGACTACGGCACCATTGAAAGCGATCGGTTAACTTGATGATTAAAACAATCTTTTAACGCGGCACTGTCACCTGAGTTAGTAAACCTCTAATCACTTCATCCATTGATAGTCCATCTAATTGCGCTTCTGGACGGAGCATCAACCGATGGCGTAACAAGGGCACTGCCACTGTTTTAATATCATCTGGAGTGACAAAGGTTCGATCGTTTAACCATGCGTTTGCTTTACTGGCTTGCAACCATGACACCGCCGATCGGGGAGATGCGCCAAGGGATAAATCACTATGTTGGCGAGATTTGTGAACGATCGCGAGCAGATAATCCATAACATTATCTTGAATGTCGATTTTGCGAACGGCTTTGCGGGCATCCAAAATATTGCTAATGCTGGCGATCGGTTTGAGTCGAGTTAAATCTAATCGCTTGGCACTGAATCCAGCTTGACTATTCAGGAGCATTTGCTTTTCGGCGGCCTTGTCTGGATAGCCAACAATCAGTTTGAATAGGAATCGATCGAGTTGGGCTTCGGGGAGTGGATAGGTTCCTTCAAATTCCAAAGAGTTTTGAGTGGCAATTACCCAAAACAAATCAGGAAGTGGCAATGTTTCGCCGTCCAAAGTGACTTGCTGTTCTTCCATCGCTTCGAGTAATGCAGCTTGGGTTTTTGGGGGGGTTCGGTTGATTTCGTCGGCGAGTAAGATTTCGGTGAAAACTGGGCCTTGTTTGAGTTTGAATGATTGAGATTGCAGATCAAAAATATTCACGCCCAAAATATCAGACGGCAATACGTCGGGGGTGAGTTGAATACGTTTGAAATCGGCTTGAATGAGTTTAGCCAGTACCCGTGCGACTAGGGTTTTGCCTGTGCCGGGAACGCCTTCGAGAATGACATGGCCGCCTGACAATAATGCAATGAGCAATTGTTCGATTAGGGTTTCTTGGCCGACAACGACTTTGCTGAGTGTTGCGCGCAGATTGTTGAAGGTTTGGGTGAGTTCTGACATGTTGAATTTAGAATGTTTAATTGGAGGATTGTTTGAGGGATAGTATTGTGCGGATTAGTTTATTTTTTGTGCGGCGATATTTTGGAGTAGGGTGAGCCATTTGATTAATTCTGCCTCACTGAGTTTCTGTTGTCTATGTAAGCCGTTGAAAATTTGTTCTAGATCTCGCGACGATCGGCCTGTTTTTTCGGTCCAGAGCTTGATGATAGTGGCGGGGGCTTGGGGGGCAGTGCCTAGACCCAGATTGCGCTGGAGTTTAGTAATTTCGGCTTTGCTTAGAGTTTCGGTGACAAAATCGGTGCTGTTTGCTTTTTGTAAGATTCCGGCCATGGCTCGAATATACGCGAGACTGTTATTGATGGGCGGTGGTTCGACGGTTTTGACTTTGCCAAAGCGACAGTTTTTGCCATAAATTAAGACGCTGATTCCAATTAGAAGTTGGGTGAATAGAATCATTATGGGCGTTTGGGCTAGGAATTCAAATAGGCTGCCTTTGCCTTCTTCTTTTGCGGTTTCAATGTCACGGTAGCCATGCAGATATTCATCAATCCAAATCCGATCATTTTTGGCTAATGTGCTGAGATATTTAAAGTTTCCGGGATTTAATTGATAGGCATTGGCTGCAATGAATTGAGGAACAATATAAATCAATTCGCCTTTTCCCAGTGTGTTTTTCATTACTAATGTGCCATAGTCATCTTGAATTAAAGATTCTTCTTGCCGATCGAGTAAGGTATCAGTGTTTGCATCAGTATTTGTATTTCCGGCAGGTTTGGCTTTAATCAATCGCCTTGTGGTGTCAATTTTAATGGGTCCAGCAATTGTATTGGGTTGACTCGTAAAGCTGGCTTTTGTGGCTTTTACTTTTCTACTACTACTTTGAGTTGCGCCAATAATGATCCAGCGATTGCCTTTTTCAATCCAATTTGTATCAATTGATTGTCCAGTGAAACTACTATTATCTATGGCGATTTGAATGAAGGTTGTATTTTTGCTGTTTGCATTAAAGAATTCAGAATTGTTTGGTTTCCGCAATCGATCGATCGTTGTGCCCTTTTTTTCCATATATTCATACCAAGCGCCATAGCCTTCCGGGGTTTTGCTATAACTCGACCCGACGCTTTGAGGGCTGCTGGGTGCATTGATTAAGGTTAATAGAATCAGTGCGATCGCGGTGAGGGCAAGCGTCCACCATTGTCTTGGATTGAGGGCTTGTTTGAGGCTTTGCACTATGGGGTTTCCTGCTCAATGTCCCGGTAGGCCCGATCGCAGTCTTCGTACTGCTCTAGGTACTGTTCACCTAGGTTTTTGCTGTTGTTTGTCTCAGTGTTGTGATCTGTGTTGTAATAAATAGCCTCGTGGGCATTCGCTAAAGTTTGGTAAGCCCGATCGCTCTTCTGACTCTTTTTGCGTTGACGGAGTTGGGTTCTGTATTCGCCATTAGTCATGCTGTCGTCATTGGCGAGAAATTCACGGTCTTTGAGTCTGGTGAGTGCGGCAAAATAGAGGGCGCGGGTGGCTTTAGTATAGTCTCCGTTAGCTTTGGCGTGTTTGGCTTGTTGGAGCCATTGGATTGTGGTGGGTTCGGGTGTGGCGATCGGTCTCCTAGTGGGGGGAGTGGTTTTTTTGTTGATTAGTCGAGTGAGGAGTGGGTAGAGTTTCCAGAGGGTGAAACTGATTCCTGTGACTATGGTTAGCCAGTATAGAGCTTCCCAAGTCTGCGGTGGGACTTCCGGTCTTGGGGTATTGTTTGGCAGTTGGGGCGGATTCCAGCCGGAGGTGAGTTGTTCAAACCATTCTCCAATGCGTTGTTGCCCGAGTTTGAGTTCCCAGGAAAGATTGGTTTTTTCAAAGTCTTGGGCCATGACGATCGGACCAATAAATGGTTAATTCTAACTTTATCTGATTTTACACCATACCTAATTCAAGTCCGTTCTGGGATTTGCTGATGGCTTGATCATTCAGAAAAATAATACTAATGAACCGATCGCCATCTTTCCAGGCCATTGTGTTGCCTTTGATGCCGATGCCACCCAGGCCAATTCCGCCGCTTTGTTGTTCCGTAGGTTCACCCATGATTTCTTTGACTTTTTCAATTTTTAGCCCCGAAATGCCTGTTTCAATTTTGTCGTAGTTGGTTTGATTGACTTTGCTTCCGATGCATCCGACTAAGCTGAAGCTAAGGCTGATGGGGGTGATAAGGGCGATCGTGGTTTGACGGATGTGAGACATGGCGCAGATTCTCTGTAGGACATGTGGGAATGCTTGACAGGTTAAGAACAAAATCGTTTTGTCAAGTCCTATCAAGGTAAACTTAGAAACGCTAAAACAGTAACTTTAAAATCAACTTATTTTTTTAAGACTGAGTAGTTACGAATTTATGAGATCACTTATTTGTTAAATATCGTCTAACTCCAATTATCGTAAGCATCTGCAAGCTTTTCATCATATGCATTTGCACGATAACTTTCGCCATTGTAGCCCCGTGCAAAGGTCGCCCAATCTCGACGAATTAAAGCCCGATCGAGTCCATTGGTTTTAATGAAATTGAACATTGCCATGAGTTGTTTACCTTCACTCAAATGCATATCCCGCACAAATGTTTCCACGTCGGCATAACCTGCGGCCTTGTGATTGAACCCCATGACTTGCCCCAATCCCCACGATGCGGACTTCATTGCGGCAGCCCGATCGAGCGTACAGGCCAAATATAATCGGTCCCATTCGCCAACGCCGCCAATGTAAAGATCTCGGTTCCAAACTGGACTAGAAATTGAGGGGTAATCATCGTCGTAGTCGCTATCGGTTAAATCACCAAACCAATGCGCTTCAAACAGAATCTTCGGACGGCCATCGTTATAAAAACCAGACCCCGCCGCTTCAACGGAGACAACAGCACGAACGGCAGCAACTTCACATCGAATAGCAGTGGCAACGGCTTGATAATCCGACATGCTGAGTTTGGGTGGCGCGGGCAGGACTACTGGAATCCCTGGGATTTCGGGTTCTAACAAAAGTTTTGCCGATCGTGCCGATAGAGTTTTGTTGTCGAGTTTGTAGGCGAGGGAAAACCGATCGTAAGCATTTTGGCTCTTTGGACCCCATTTTCCGCTGGCACTCCCTAAGCCATAGCCCATGGTATCGAGGGAGAGTTGAATCTGTTTGGCAAGAGCTATATTTGCACTCACTTGAGCCATTGGAAAGGTCGCTGTTCCTTGGGTTATGAGGCGGAGATTAGCTGGCAACTTGGCGGAGGAAACGATCGGAGTTTCAATAACAACAGGCTTTACTTCAACAGGCTTTACTTCAACAGGTTTTACTTCAACAGGTTTAATGACGACAGCAGGCGGTACTAAAACAGGCGGCACTTCCAGCAGTTTGGTCGCGGCATTACGGGAAATTTTGTCGGTTTCAAATTTAAAGGCTTTTGCAAATGCACTGTATGCGGCATCAGTTTTAGTGCCCCAATCTCCATCAGCCACACCGGGCGCTTGTCTCCAGATCGTTAGGCGTTGTTGCACTTCTCTGGTGAATGTTGCATTAGATCTCAGAGTGGCGATCGGCCAACTAGTTGTTTGATCAGCCAAAGCTTTTAGTGTGGTGGGTGCCTTTACGACAACAGGTTTTACTTCGACAGGCTTAATTTCAACAGGTTTCACCACAATTGGTGTTGGATCGATGACTTTCGGCGGGGTTGGATTAGACAGCAATTGCCGAGCGGCGACGGGAGATAGTTC
>JAJAYH010000470.1 GCA_026786325.1 Alkalinema sp. CAN_BIN05
AACGAGGGAGGTTCCAGGGTGATGGGGGCGGCGAAAACAGGAGAAATTGAGGTGAGGGAAAGTGCTATTGCCCCGAACAGTGCGATCGTCGCTCTTGGAGAAATAATAATGTGGGCGCGATTGAGGCGAAATAGTTGTATCACAATTTTTCTCACGAAGAGCGATTATTAAATGGTTTAGGTTTAGATGGCATTTTAGTTGAATTAGGGCAAGATGATTACTCAGGGTGTCCACTCGCATTATCTAATTTGGATACGTTTAATTTTCGTTAGTGTCATGAATTATTCGCGGTGGCTCAGAGGATAAAAATGGAGTCTCTCTGTGTAAGGGTTTCAAAAATCTTAACTCTAGAGCGCGAAAGATTCGAGACACTAACCTTGATTCAGTAATGGACTCCAGCGATGCACCCATTCATTCGCCTGAGCTTGGCTGAATCCAAAGAGATACTCTTGCACCGCCTGCGTTGGGTATAATCGGAAGTAAACCAAGATGAACAGTAATCTATCTTCTATCAACGCTAGTTCTGACTTGCGACCTGCACCATAGGCTCGTTGTCGGTTTGGATTATCCACGCCAAATGCGATAGAATCCTTCCAAGTCAGCTCAAAGCTCTTCAATAAATCGGAAAACTCCTGGGAGTTCACACCTGTCAGGCTTTGCAGTGTGTTAGGTTTTCCTCCTAGTTCGCCGTAGCTCATTTTCATGATGTTAAAGCTCATCCAATGGAAACTTTAATATACTCAATTTAATTAATTGTCCTAATTTCCTTTAATGTCTATTGCCTGAATCTCTTCAGCCGATCGTTCCCGATGTAGATATTCATACAAAACAGTTTCAATGCCAATACGATGCCCTCTAATTCTGATATCGTCGTCTGCAAGAAAATCAAAATAGTCTTCTAGGATCATTCTAGAACCTCTTTATCTTATTTAATTCTGTCTTAGTGCAACCGAATTTATACCATCGCAGTATCTCTGAATTAAAAAACTGTAAGCTTCTCTAGTCAAGGGTTCCAGCGATCGCTCAAAGCCATAATTTTAAATAGTCTAGTGGCAAGGAAGGCTTTTCTCGCCACTAGACCCCAAATTGTCCTAACTGTTAGAACTACACTATCTAAGGCATTGCAAACCATTCTTCAACGGCTTCAGTTTTGGTATTGGTACGACGATCGGACGTGACTCGCTCAAAGTCCATCCGTACCGATCGATTTTGTTCACCATCTGCCGCCACAGCTACGATCGGGAACTTCAATTGACCATCTTGGAATGACATCTGGAAGCGGAATGTGCCATCAGAATTAAGTACGATCGGTTCGCCGTCCACATACACCGTTGCATCCGGTTCCGTCGCACCATAGACAATCAATTCCGCATCAGCGACTAACCAGAACTTACGCGGTTGTGGTTTTGCCAGTTCCCCAGACGATAGGCCAATGCCCGACATATTCAAACCCGAGAATGTCGGCAAAGCCCACAAACCAGCACCCGATGGGAACACATAGGAACTTACAGAATCGAGGTATGGTGCAGGGCTTGGAGCCTGTTGCATAGAGCCATAGAGAGAACCGGCAATACGCTGGGCTTCTACTTCACCGACCATGCCGAAGATATGGTTATGAAGTTCAGTTTGAGCTTGATAAGTCGTTGTGTTTTCAGTCACTTTTTGGCTAGGAGGCACTAATTGCAATACACTTTTGCCTTCCAATGGCTCTTCCCAATCCAAAGTCACAAACTGATCTTCAACCCAATCCGATGGGTACACCGGAGGCACACGCATGGATTCCGATCGGGCCAATTTCAACCAGCGGCCATCCCAAGTCCGATAACCAATTTCCAATAGATATTCCCGATCGCTCACGGGCAAAGGCAAATACCATTCACGAGCCATTTCATCACAGCCATACTCTTGAACGCTGTGGGGTGACTGAATACTCAAATCCAAATTCGTCACGTCAAACAACCGCAGCGCTAATTGCTGACCGCCTTGACGACGTAACTCTTCTTTGTGTTGATTAGAAATATCCCAATAAGCATAGGCCCACTGGGGATCGCGAGGCAAAATCACAATGCGACTATCACCATAGCCGTTGGGCAATCCAATAAACGAGTCATCGACATCCGCCAAGGATAAATCCACCGTCGAGACTGCCTGTAATCCATACTTTGAGGCTTCAATCATGGTTTGTGCTGGCCCTTGCTTTTCAAGAATGGATGACAAAAGTTGATCTTTCCGCATTCGGCTATATCGCGAAACCCCGACGGCACTAGCAACACGGCGTAACTGGCGCAGAGTCATGTCTTCTAAAGGAATTGGAACGGTCATGTGATGTACCTCCGGGAAAATGATTTTTCGTACTCCTAATTTGGAGCCGAATCGACGATCACACTCTGAGTGGGGATCACGAACTAAGCTCAATGGCATAATTCTTTGTATATGATCCCTTGGCGTAAACCCATAGTGGGGCTATTTCTGTTGGAGATCAACCGATCGGATTTATCAATTTGTGAGGGTTTTACCATTTTTATAGGGATACGGGGATCAATATGTCATGAAATCTTGATATTAAGGCGATCGGGGATCACGAAAACCAGAATAAGGGGATCGCAATTATCAAGATTTCATGATGTAGTTGAGCTGTGTGCTAATCCGTTGAGAGGTATGGCTGACTGGGAACTAGAGGAATGAGGAAAGTTGCGGTACGATCGGCCCCAAACGCGGTAATCTCATGAATGAAGGACAATTAACCTTGTAATATTTCAGCTTTTGTAACTTGTGGAATGAGTGATAATCCTGACCAAAAATCGATTCAAAAAGCCACTTTAAGATCCACTTCAAAGTCTAGCTTCTCCCTGTGGTTCAATCGCATGATGATGGCGCTGCTGTTGATGGGGCAAGTGGTACTCCATCTGTTGAAGGGGAAAATCAACCGTCG
>JAJAYH010000471.1 GCA_026786325.1 Alkalinema sp. CAN_BIN05
ATTTCTCGAATTAAATGAGGACACTGTACGCCCATCATTGTTGTTTCTAATAGCTCTTTGTAAATAAGAGACAGGAGCATTTGGTCATTAAATGACTTGGATGAAAACGGCCTGCCTGATGTTTCTCGAATGCCTATGCGTTCGGCACAAGATAGTAATGTTGCACGGGGCAACGGTTCACAAATGACTGAAGCAAGCTGGACTAGTTTACGCGCCCGATCGTCCAATCCTTGGTACAACTCAAGCAATACTGCACGACGTTCTGCAATTGATTCAGGAGAAGCTACCATGGGACAAAACTAATCATGTGAAAACAGTTCTAGAATCATAGCCTATCTTTTCCAAACGTGAATCTTTCATACCATTGATTGTCTCAACGTTACCAAGGTAAGCGCGTTCCATCCCAAGAGAAAAATTCGCCGCTATCCCCTATAGTTAAGCCCGCCATCACTTGAGAAAGTTGCTCTACGCACCGATCGACCGAAAACAATTTCTCCGGGGCAACATTGCGCTGAAACGGCTGAGAAAGCCTGGTATCAGTGGTTCCAGGATGCAGAACAACAACGATCGTACCTTTACAACTGCGGCGATATTCTAGGGCGATGCTTTTCATGAACATATTTAAGGCTGCTTTGGATGCTCGATAGCCATACCAGCCGCCTAATTGGTTGTCGCCAATGCTACCGACTTTCGCTGATAATGTGGCAAAAATAACTCGATCGGTTTGCTTCAACAACGGCACCAAATGTTTGGCCAGCAAAATAGAAGCGATGCTGTTGACTTGGAAATAGGTCAGGAGATTAGCGGCATCAATTTGGCGTAGGCTTTTTTCGGGTTGCAAGTCGCCTTGATGCAACAGGCCCACACAGTTAATTACGTGGGTTAACGATCGGCCCGACTCCTTTAATTCTTGGCCAATAGTAAGCAGACAGACTTCGATTTGAGACTCTTCGGTAATGTCCAACGCCAACAGCCGGAGCCGAGGTTCATGCTCTGCCAAGCCAAATAATTCCTCCGCTGAGTCCCGATCGCGATAGGTGCCATAGACCCAACTCACTGTATCATCAGCCAAAAACCGCTTGACAAATCCCAGCCCAATTCCCCGATTTGCACCCAATACCAGTGCTGCCGTCTGAGTCGTACTCGATCCCATTGATTTGGTGACGTATTCCATACTTAGTCATTAATTCCTTAAGGATTTGACGCGAAAAATTGCAATTTTGTGCGTACGCGTAAATATGCGGGTTTCAGACCCATTTCGATCCCTAAAAACATCCTAAAAAGCCACAATATCCACTAATTGTAAAGAGTTATGCGTAGTTTAAAACATTGTTTTTCACTGAAGGCTAGCCGTGCCAAAATTAAACATCATAAACTTAGCATTGTTTTAAAAATACTCACCCCATTAGAAATCCATAGGGAATGGATTTTCTTACGCCCCAATAACTTGGACCCTTATACGAGTCCACTTGTCTTCCATAAACCTTTATTCATAAACGGCTCTCTCTAATTTTGAGATGGTCGTACATAAGTGATCTGTAGCGTTTTTTGCTAGACGTTGCATCTGGTTTGGAACTGAGGACTGATATGTCGGAACGGACTCGTAGAAATGGCATCTCCGACGATCGGATGAATTGTGTTGTGATTTTGATTGATGGTGGAAGCCTGTTTCGTGCAGCAACCCAATTAAGTTTAGAGATTGATTATGAAAAGTTGCTGCCTTGTCTATTGAAAGGACGAGAGTTAGTTCGTGCCCTTTTTTATACGGGATTCAGCCCTGGAAATGTAAAGCAAGCTTCATTCCTTAAGTGGATGCGAAACAATGGCTATCGGGTCTTACAAAAAGAATTAGCAGTTAATTCTGATGGAAGTCGTCGGGCTAATTTAGGGGTTGAGATTGCTATTGACATGCTGCAATTTGCCAAGGCTAATGACAAAATTGGGGTGATTATTTTAGTAAGTCACAATAATGACTTGTCTTGTGTTGCTGAAAAAATATCAACCCAGGGATTGCAATTGGAAGTTGTTAGTTTGAAGTCTTTAATTCAAGAGTCATTACTTAATCATGCCGATCGGTTTATTGATCTAGAAATTATTCAAAATGAGATTCGGAAATCTTGTAATGTTGAATATAAGGTAGAGTCGAAGATCTCTCCAGAACTGGAAAATACTTAGTTCTGGATGGATTATTTTTGCCCGTCTATAGTTCGATCGTGTTCTAGACCTGTTGAAAACGATTAAATGTCCGATCCGAACTCAAACCGATTGATCCATAGTCCAATGACCGTATCATGGCACTGGTCCCGCTCAATGGGAACTATCATTGAAGTCTATTCATGGCAAGGATTTTAAGGATTTTCCTTCAAAATCGCTGTTATCCTTGGATGATGAACATTTCGGACGATTCATCCCACCCAGCGGAACCAGTGCCAGCGAGCCAAGCGATCGGATTTGACATTCAACCCAAGGAACGATCGCTTCAAGATCAGAAACTACTTCTCCATCCGGCAATTCCGGTCGTGGAATCATAATAATCGGTAAACCTAAATGACGCGCCGCGACAATCTTGGCTTGAGCCGCACTGCCACCACTGTTTTTACTGACGATCGCACCAATATTATAGTGAATCAGAAGTTGTGTTTCTTTATCCAAATCAAACGGACCTTGGTCGAGCAATATCTCTCCTGGTGGTTGTGGCATTGTATTAGGCGGCAATGTAATCATTCGCATTAAAAACCAACAATTCACAACTGTCGCAAACGCACTCAATTCCTGTCGTCCAATAGTCAGAAAAACCCGATCGGCAATCTCCGGAATTAACGTCGCCGCTGCCGTATGATCCATCGCCGTAATCCACCGATCGCCCGCTTCTTTTTCCCAAGCCGGACGACAAAAAACCAATCGAGGAATACCAACACATTGGGCCGCGATCGAGGCATTATGGGTAATCTGAGCCGCAAAGGGATGGGTCATATCCAGCAATAGATCTATTTTTTCGGTTCTTAAATAGTTCCCCAAACCGTCAACACCACCAAACCCGCCCATACGGACTTTACCCACATTGGGAATATTCGGTTTTGGAGTCCGCCCTGCTAAGGATGAAATAAGTTCAACATTGGGCAATGCCGCCAATTGTGGAATTAAACGGGCCGAATCTCCCGTGCCGCCCAAAATTAAAATACGGAAAATTCGCATTATTTATTCGTAGTCCTATCAATATTTGCTTGCAACAGCTCAGGATTATCCCGTCGGGGACGCTTGAGTGCGGGAGTTAACGCCAACGATAGGCCGATTCCACCGAGACAGAGTGCGCCGAACAATTCAATCAGTGATTTGCGTTCAAGCTGCATAATAGTCTGTTTGGCTGGAGAAGCGCCTAAGCTGATGATTTCTTGAAAGGCTCCCCAAATAATACCAAGCATGAGAATCCAGATGATCCCCAAAACAATCAACGGCCACCAACCGACAGGATGTTGTAAACGATAGACAGCACGTTTGACAATATTTTTACGTTTGGGTTTAGACGATGGTTGAACTGGGGTCTGTGTAGTAGGCCGATCGGCAGCCAAAATTGCGATCCCCTTTGAGCTTTGAAGCAACCGATCGATCGGTGATATTCGAGAGCGTCGTCGTTTGTCATAGCGCGATCGCATAAATCCCTCCTAACACCCAAATAAATCCTCTCTACTTGTAATAGTAGTAAAAGATAGCGAAGATGGAGAAGAGAATTATGTATTTTTACAATTCAATCTAAAAATCCGGCTTCTAAGTGAGAACAGATCTCAGAACATACTCATAAAGATAGCTTTAGGGTCAGATCCATTATTTGCGATGACGATCGACCGCGCATTGAATAATTTGATGAACTAGTGATTCAAAATCAAGACCAGATGCAGCCCAAAGTTGAGGATACATACTCATAGCCGTGAATCCAGGGAGAGTATTAACTTCATTGATAAACAGTTCATCTGTGACTTCGCTATAAAAGAAATCAACACGACTAATCCCGGCACAATCGATCGCTTTGAATGCTTTTACAGACATATCTTGAATACGAGTGACGACATCAACAGAAAGATTTGCGGGAATGAATGCTTTCGATCGGCCTTCAGTATATTTGGTTTCATAGTCATAGAAGTCACTATCAAAGGTAATTTCGCCAACGACCGATGCCTTCGGATTGTCATTCCCCAATACTGCACATTCCACTTCACGAGCAATGACTCCGGCTTCTACGATAATACGTCGATCGTAACTTGCCGCCTCATCGAGTGCTTTCTCTAGTTCAGCGCGAGTGCGACATTTGGAAATGCCGACAGATGATCCAAGATTTGCGGGTTTGACAAAACAGGGATAGCCAAGTTGAGTTTCAATGTCGTCGCAAAGTTTAGGAAAGCGGCAGGGATCGGAGTAAATATCCGATCGATTGACTGCATAGTATTTCACCTGAGGTAATCCCGCTTCAGCAAATGCCATTTTCATTGCAATCTTATCCATACCAACGCTAGACGCAAGCACGCCGGAGCCGACATAGGGCACTTGCATCAATTCCATCAATCCTTGAATGGTGCCATCTTCGCCATTGGGTCCATGCAGCACAAGATACCAAAGATCTATGGTTGCGGCACTGGCTGGGAACGCCCAAAGATTGGGCCTCTCTTCAGTAACAACAGGTTCTCTAGTTTCTAATACTTTTGCGGCAGTATTGCCATCGACCCATGCGCCATCTTTGCGAATGTAGAAGGGTTGAACGTTGTAACGATCGGCATTAGCCCCCATTGCGAGTCCCTTGGCGATTGCGCCAGCAGAGATGATGGAGACTTCATGTTCTCCCGATCGGCCTCCGAAAAGTAGTCCTACGTTCAATTTTGCGATTGGGGTTGTCACGATGAAAGATCCTCGGCAGGCGATCGTACAGAATTTCGCCAAAAGTATAGCAGACGAGGGGCGCGATTATTGGTGCGGGGGCGCGATCTGCTCTCCTGGAACAAACGAATGATTTCCGGGAAAACTATATCTACTGTTGTGATGGGATTCTTTATGGGCCGATCGTTTGGTCTAAATCAGGCGGCGTTGTTTTTGGCTTACGATCGCGATCTAGTCCACCCGGCGAAGGAGATGCGTAAGAATCCGACGGCAGCAGAACGAAAGCTTTGGGAGCAGTGTTTGTCGAAGTTTCCCCATCGGGTTTTACGGCAGCGTCCGATCGATCATTTCATTGTTGATTTTTATTGTGCGGCGTTGCAATTAGTGATTGAGGTTGATGGTGATGTGCATGAGTCTGAGCAAGCGCAGGTTTATGATGAAGGCCGATCGAAGATTTTGCACAGTTATGGATTGCAAGTGGTTCGGGTGACGAATGCGGAGGTGTTGGGAGAGTTCGATCGGGTGTGTGAAGTGATTTGGGGATTTGTGGGTTGTTCTGGGGGACCCGATCCCCCGAGCCCCCGTGAAAAGGGGGGACCGGAAATGGAGGGGGAATAGGGATTAATAGCTACAAATAACTACAAATTCAAACAAAAACAACAATATCAAAACCACTTCTTAGTCCCCCTTTTTAAGGGGGATTTAGGGGGATCGAGATTATGTCGTATGAACTGAGGCTATAAC
>JAJAYH010000472.1 GCA_026786325.1 Alkalinema sp. CAN_BIN05
AAGATGTCCTCAGAAAGATGTCGTGCGATCGCTCGGTTAATGTATATTAGCTCCCAGTCCCCTCACTTAGCTGCATAAGTTAACCAATGGGCTTGATTTCATTGTTCAGGAAGGCAAGGACTCATGGCGTATATCATCGCATTCACTAATATGAAAGGTGGCGTTGGCAAGACGACAATGACTGTCAATTTGGCGACCTGTTTGGCGAAGTATCAACATAAACGGGTCTTAATTGTTGATTTAGACACCCAAATTAGTGCGACTTTGAGTTTGATGCCGCCGGGGGAATTTGCAAATTTGCGAGCGCAGAAAAAGACGCTGCGGACTTTGATTCATGAAGGAGTTCGCGGCAATCCAAAGCTATCGGATCTGACCCGAGATGCGATTCAGGGCTATGTGTGTAATGTGCCAAATCTGAGTTTGTTGGCGGGCGATATTGATCTGTATGATGAATTTTTGGTGTCGGAGTTGCTCCATCGTCGATCGGTTCAACAGGGACGATCGGATCAGTTTGAACAAGTATGGAATGAGTTTGAAGTGAATTTGATTCGGGATATTCTGGGTCCGATCGGGAAGGACTTTGACATTATTCTTTTGGACTGTGCGCCGGGATATAATTTGGTGACGCGGAGTGCGTTGTTGGCGAGTAATTTTTATTTAATTCCATCTCGTCCTGAACCATTGTCTTTAATTGGGATTCAGCTTCTTCAGCGTCGGATTGCTCGGCTGAAGGAAACTCATAAAGATAATCCAGCGGTCGATGTGGAGATGTTGGGGATTGCGTTTTCGTTGTCGGGCAATATATTTACGGGCCGTTATCACAATCAAGTGATGAAGCGGTTGAATGATGATTTTAGTGAAGTGAAGCTTTTCAAAACTAAGATTCCGGTGGATGTGAATATTGCTAAGGCAGTGGATACGTATCAGCCTGTGGTGTTGAGTAATCCATCTTGTTCAGGAAGTAAGGCGTTTATTCAATTGGCAACTGAGTTTACTCAAAAGCTTTCAACAGTTGCCCGAATTAATGAGCCGCCATCAAAGTTTTCGCTTTCAAATTTGGATGATTAATTAAAGAAAATCTTCTAGCAGTTTTTCGTCTGCGATTTCGATTTCTTGTAGAATAGATCCTCAAAGGATCATTGGCTAACTATGCTAATTCTCATACAAGTCCCTGATTTTGTTGTACGCTAACATTCAGACTTTAATACATAGAGCGGATTGAGAAATGAATCTTTCAAATCGAGAATGCTGGATTTTTGATATGGATGGCACATTAACGATCGCCGCTCACGACTTCGCTGATATTTGTCGTCAACTGGGAATACCCGGTGAAAAAAATATACTAGAAGCGATCGAAGCCCTTCCCGCCGACGAAGCCAAACAACGTCGAATTCAACTTGAACAAATCGAACTTGACATCGCAGAACATTCCAAAGCTCAACCCGGTGCCATCGACCTCCTCGAAAAACTCCGATCGCAAAACAAACGCATTGGTATCCTCACACGAAATAGTAAAACTGTCGCAACTAAAACCTTAAAAGCCAGTGGATTAGATACTTTTTTTAATACAGATCACATACTCGGACGAGATTGCTGCACCCCCAAACCCAGCCCCGATGGCATTAATCATCTACTGCAAAACTGGAACTCAACACCACAGAAATCAGTCATGGTCGGTGATTACGTGTTTGACTTACTCACAGGACGGAATGCCGGAACCGCCACGGTACATCTTGATGTAACGGGTACATTCTTATGGCCTGAACATATGGATATTGGAGTCACGCACTTGAATGAATTGAACCAAGCGATCGTAACACCATTCTAAGGGAAAAACCTAATTTTCCTTGTCTTGCTTTTCTTATTTTGAATACTTCTTTGAATGCTCAAATTTAATCTTAGGTACAAGGAGTTTCCATTCCCTATCGGTTAGACTTCTGGAATAAGCCATAGGACTAGAGGATATAAGTTTTTACCTTACTTTTAGGATGCCCTAAGATGTTAAACAGGTTCTATAATTAAGAAATATAGCGTTTAGTCCCCCGTTAATCCTCATCCTAATTTTTATGGCAACGTTAACCGATCTCAACCCAGCGATTATGACAGCGATCGATCGACTTCAGTATCGGGCAACCGTGGGAGATGTCGCAACGCAGTCGGGCTTGAATGTTGCGATCGCAGAACAAGGTGTTTTGGCCTTGGCTGCGCAGACGGGCGCGCAGATGCAGGTGACTGAATCTGGGGATATTGCTTACACCTTTCCCCAAAATTTCCGATCGACACTTCAAGCTAAGTATTGGCAATTGCGATTGCAGGCTTGGTGGGACGGCATCTCAGGCACGCTATTCTGGATTGTCCGTGTAATGTTTGGCTGCTCGTTATTTGTTGTTTTGTTTGCGATTCTTGCTGTCGGATTCGTCATGATAACCACGATGAATTCAAATGATGATAATTCGAGTGATTCTGGTGGTGGTTCTGGCGGCGGTTGGGGAGGGAGTCATGGTGGAAATTCATACAATCCGGGATTTGGTAGCTGGTTTATCTGGTCGGGAGATTGGTTAAGTTTTGGTGGACCTAAGCCCCATGATGATGGCAAACAACTATCGTTTTTAGAAACCATCTTTTCCTTTGTATTTGGCGATGGCAACCCAAATCGCAATCTTGAAAATCGCCGCTGGGAAACCATTGCTCAACGGATTTCTCAGTCTGGTGGTGCGGTGGTTGCAGAGCAGCTTACGCCTTACTTAGATGTGCCACTGAATAAGTTGGATACTGATGAAGATCAGTATGTGTTACCCGTACTAGTACGGTTTAATGGTTCGCCACAAGTGACCGATGATGGACAATTAATTTATACTTTTCCTGAACTACAAAAAACAGTTCAGACAACGGCGGAAAACGATCGGATCAATATGATTCCCGATTATCTTGAAGAGAAGTCTTGGAAACTCAGTTTGGGCAATCCTACATTAGTGACGTATGCGGCGATGATTGGTGGGCTGATTTTAATTTTGAGTCTTTGGTTTACGGGAATTTTACCCGGACCGATTTCGGCCCCCGCTGGTATTCTCCGATCGGTCTCCGTGGGCGCATTGGCCTACAGTGGATTCTATTTAGGATTGCCGACATTACGCTGGTTAATTCAAGGCCAAAAGAACAATAAAATTGCCGCCCGAAACTCCGATAGATTCAAACGAGCGCGTCAATTGAATACTCCGGATGAAGTGCTAGAGAACAAACTTATTCAATCCAAAACATTCCAACAACGATTACGTATTGACCAGCAACCGATCGCCTACGACACCGATCGGGATATGTTGGATCAAGATTTAGAACAAAAAGATAAACTTGATGCGGAATGGCAACAGCGATTGGAGGATCGATCGTAAATGTTGTTGCATAGAACCTGTTCAGTTTGCGCTGTCAAAGCAAAAGACTTAGGCGATGGAGATTCTAGATACCAGGATTGTTTATCTTCTAAATTGAGGTGAATGATATCGGGACTGTTGGCTTGTAGAAGCAAAATGCGCTGTCCACCTATGCCCATCATCATGGGTTTGTTGGCTGTAGCCCTCGGTTCAAATCGATCGTCTGTAA
The DNA here is from genome assembly GCA_026786325.1 of Alkalinema sp. CAN_BIN05. GTDB lineage: Bacteria > Cyanobacteriota > Cyanobacteriia > Leptolyngbyales > Leptolyngbyaceae > JAAFJU01. The sequence goes on from JAJAYH010000472.1 coordinate 3,598, forward strand.
ATCGAATAAGTTGCGCCAATCTGATTCTAACAGGCGCACTCAAAGCACCTCTACTTAGTTCTTCCGGTTAAACCCGAAAATTGTAGCTACTTTTCTAATGATATTGGCGGCTTCATTTCAGTCAGCATTGATTCGCCATTCATTACCAGCCCGATATAAGCCGCGTTCGGTTCTGCGTCCTGATAGTTTCTATTCCATGGGTTTCTCACCATATACGGGAATTTCGTCATGGTCTACAAAGCTTGCTTTAGAGGTGTAAGACTACCCCTGTTTGAATGAACTGAATCCAAAAGGTAACTGGTTTAACTCGATAACGGCTTCAAACCATCAGCGATCGGCTCGCCGCAGGTGAAACCCCAGCATCGATCGTGCAGGATTAGCATTCTGGTTCCCGAACTAATCGCGATCGAGTTTCCATCTCATCTGGTTCTAAATGAGATGGAAATGCTAGGATTGAAAGGTGGATTTGAGATTTTTTCACAAATTCTTGAGTTTAGGTGAAGGAAATCTATGCTGATTGAATTTACAGTTGGAAATTATCGATCGTTCAAAGAACCCGTTACGCTAAGCATGGTGGCCGCAAATCTCGTATCTCAAGATAAATCGGTGGACGAGAATAATGTCTTCGCTGTAGACGAAAAATTAAGCCTTCTAAAAAGCGCTGCCATCTACGGTGCAAACGCCAGCGGCAAGAGTAACCTTGCCAAAGCCCTAAATTTTATGGTGTGGTTCATGGTGAATTCTTCCCGTGAAACCCAAAGTACTGATGCGATCGGTGTCGAACCATTCCTCCTCAGCACAGAAACAGAAAGCCAGCCTTCATTCTTCGAGTTAGTGTTTCTGATAGAGGGTCAGAAATATCGATACGGATTTGAAGCGACATCCGAACGTGTCGTCGCAGAATGGCTGTACACCGTTCCAAAATCACGAGAAACCAATTTATTCGATCGAGACCTCACCCGTATTAAGTCATCGAAAGTCCTTCAGGCCAGCGGCATTGAACCCAGGACTCGTCCAAATGCATTGTTTCTGTCGGTTTGTGCGCAGTTTAATGTTGCGATCGTAGAAAAAATTCTGGCTTGGCTCACTAAGAACTTACAAGTCACTTTTGGCTTTGATAAGAGTGCAGATCTAGATCGCACCATCTCTAAATTAGAGAGTAATCTTTTTCAAGAAAAGATCGTTCAATTAGTTAAAAATCTGGACTTATCAATTACTGACATCAAAGTCACAGCCCATGGAATAGACGAAAGATATGGATCTAAAGAGGATTTCCCTGAAGAATTCACGTTAGTTCACACAATTCACAAAAGATTTGACAAAGCAAATAACTACAATGTCAATGTTAATCTACTGCTAGAATTTCATGAATCTGAAGGTACACGTAAGATTTTTGCCCTAGCAGGTACTCTAATTGATGTTCTAGCAGAAGGTAGTATTCTAGTGATTGATGAGTTAGATGCAAAATTACATCCATTGATCACTCGATCGATCATCGAACTCTTTAACAGACCTAAGAGTAATCCTAATAATGCTCAACTCATCTTCATGACCCATGAT
>JAJAYH010000473.1 GCA_026786325.1 Alkalinema sp. CAN_BIN05
ACTCTAGACACGGTACTTGAGAACTATTTTTTACAAAATAATTGCAACCGCAACGCTCGAATGTAAACAAACATTACTGGCTTCACCCGATCGGATGTAAGTCGTGAAATCACCCCTTAAAACGTCTATGTAGCTTGGAAAATACTACCACAGACGTTTTATTTTAGTACGGAAGTATTACTAGAAACGATCGTCGCCTCATCACCAACTTTAATTCCAAGCTCAAGTGCCCGTCCCGATCGTAGCTCTAGCACATTGTCAACATCACCCTGCGGCCCGTAGAGTGGGCATTCTGGGGTAGTGCAGGGAGGAACTGAGGGCGCTATTGCCTTCACTTTTCCCTGATATAAAAACACCATATCGAGAGCAACGGGCACATTTCTCATCCAAAATGTCACCGGACGCGCTGGAGTCATGGGAAATAGCATTCCTCGATCGTCGGGCAACGCAGGGCGATACATCAGACCCATGGCTTGCTCTTGGGGCGATCGGGCGACTTCTAGATTAAGAAGCGAACCGCCGATCGTAATTTTTGCGGTGATCGGAAGAACTGTTCCGGTGGATGGACTGGGGGCGACGAGGGCAGTAGGGGCGATGGTGGGGCTAGCTGGTGGGGCTTCTGGCGTGGCACAACCGACCAACAAAAGTTGCAATGTGAACAACAGGATATAGCCGCCTAAAGCTCGACCCGATCGGCTCAATAGTAGGAATTGATCACTTGAAAGGCGATCGGATAAATCTTGGGTAAAACGTGTAGCGGACATGGTGATGATGGCGATGATATTGAGAGTGCCTAGATACTAACCGCTGAACCCAAAACCGCCAGAATATTCCAGCAGTATCAATTACAGCTCTCGTAATACATACCCAACCCCACGCACCGTTTGAATCAGTCGTTTTTCGCCATCTTCTTCAATCTTCAAGCGCAGATAACGAATGTACACCTCAATCACATTAGATTCACCGCCGAAGTCGTAGCCCCAAACGTTTTCTAAAATTTGTTCACGTTTAAGAACTTCTCGGGCATTTTCCATCAAATATTTCAGCAAATCAAATTCTTTCGTGGTCAAGTCGATAATGCGACCATTGCGAGAGGCTTGACGAAGGCCCAGATCAAGCTTGAGATTTCCATAGCGCAGAACTTTCTGGGGCAGAACTTCGATGCGTAAATAATGCTGCACTAACCGAATGAAAGTGTCGCCTTGATAAGGTTTTAAATAATAATCATCAGCCCCAGCTTCTAAACACATCACCCGATCGTCCACACCGTCTTTCATCACTAACAGTAAAATAGGAACTTGCATTCCGTTTCGCCGCAGTTTTGCACAAAATAAAAGCCCTGAATCTTCACTCAAGGACCGATCGACGACCACCAGCGATGGGCTACGCGCTTCAATCTGGGCTAATGCCGCCATGACATCCGGCGTGACAATACAAGGGTAGCCAGCATCCTGTAAGTCTTGCCTCAGTTGTGTTGCGAGTTCCTCGTCCTGTTCCACCACAAGAACGTAGGGCGACATAGATAAGGCAGTGCTGGAATTTTCGTTTAGCGTTTGCATGGCGTTCTCCAGATTTAACCGTCATTTACGATCGTACTTTTAATCCTAATAACTAAAAGCTGGTTAAGATTTTTTCTTTAAGGCGTTGGCTTCGCGATGTGAGGGCGACCCCATCCTAGCTTTTCTCGGAGCAGATGGAAAAATTCTGGGTTCTGAAGTCGAATAAATCGGGCGGGATAGGGCGATTTCTGTATGGTGACATAATCATCAGGCAAGATAAAGCAACCTGCATTGCCATCTGCCACCATGACGAGACGATTTTGCATGGCCGGGTAAATCGTGATGGGTTCAGTATTGCTAAAAACTAAGGCCCGCGAGGCTAAGGAATGGGGACAAATCGGCACCAAACACATCACCGGAATCCCCGGCGTAATCACTGGGCCACCTGCCGACAGAGAATAGGCGGTCGATCCCGTCGGAGTCGCAACAATTAAGCCATCGGCAGCAATGTCCACCCGGCTATAACTACCAACCTTCACTTCAAAATGACACATACTCGTCAGGGGTTCACGGTGAATTACCATCTCGTTTAGACACAGTGCTTCCCACAGCAAAGCGCCCGATCGGATCACTTGCACCGTCAGCATCGTGCGTTCTTCGATTTGATAATCTCCGGCCAAAACAGGTTGAATAGTGGTTTTTAAATCGTCGGTCATGACTTCAGTCAAAAAGCCAAGATGTCCCGTATTGACCGTCAGAAAGGGAATTCCACAGGGGGCAAGCTGACGCGCCGCCGAGAGAACGGTCCCATCGCCGCCCAGGACAATGGCAAATTCCATATCGGCATCAAATCCCGGTGGCACGAGACTCTCGATCGGGGTGTGACAGACGGGTTTCGACTCCGATGAGTAGCCTAATATGCCGCCAATGCCTGTGGCCAAAACGACATCCCAGCCGGACTGTGCAAACACTTCCTGAAGCAAATTGGCGGCATTGCAAGCTCTGGGCTTTTGGTCATTGTAGATAATGCCTGCTTTTGGCACGATCGCTTGTCTCCCTAAACGCCTCAAACGACGCTAAATATCAATAAAAAATAAACCTAACGATGATCCCGTTGGGTCGTAGCCTTTAACACTAACACTCAGACTCGATTCCGTTCAGATTAAGCTCAATCACAAATTCTGCGCCCTCACCCACTTGGGAATCACAATACAAGCTGCCACGATGTTTCTCAACAACAATTTGACGAGCGATCGATAACCCCAAAATTCTGCGAGACAAATAGATCAAAGCTAACATTCCTCTATAGTTGCCATTTGCTGCACTGCCCTGCGAATTCCTTGAGCAACATTGAGAAACGCTTCATCACGATCGGCCCACTTAGTGACGGGTTTTGCATTCTTTGGCAAGGCTTGCAGCTTACCGAACGGTGCTTCATTCCAGTCGCATGGCTTGATGATGATTGGTATCACACGAGCTTCTTTTGCCTCATGGCGTTCCATGGCTCGTAACAACTGTTTGTCATAGCAAAAATCCGAAGCCAGAAAGTTATTACTAATCAGCAACAAAATTATACGGGCTGAATTCAGATGCTGGAGGATCTCCGCTTCCCATTCATCTCCTGCGTCGATATCACGGTCATGCCAAGCAGAAATTACTCCCTGACGTTTCATCATCACAAGGTGAGTTGCCAATTGGTCGCGTAGTTTCTGA
>JAJAYH010000474.1 GCA_026786325.1 Alkalinema sp. CAN_BIN05
CCGATCGCAGGCTTTGGAGATTCAGGATTTATGTATTGGCGGCACATTCGGGTGGCCCGATCGGGTAAAGAGATTGCATTTGACCCCGATGCGCTGACGGTGACAGTATTGCAAGACACCGTGATTAAAAAACGTCCAGTAGATTCAAGTGCGCTGCCATCAGGCGATCGGGCTAGTCTCTCAAAAGGAGAAATTCTAGGCGTGTCGAGTTACGGGGTCGAAGGGGGTCATATTAAAGTGGCGCTGACGGAAGAGATTACAGGATTTGGGAATACAGGCTATTTGCATCCGGCCTTCATGAAAATGCAACGCGGCGGCAAAGCAATCAATCCAATTCCCGATCAAATTGAATTGAATGTACCGTACTTCTCTCAGCGCGACAATCCACGGTTTAATTGGTCAACGTGTAATGTGACCTCGATCGCAATGGTGTTTTATTACTATGGTGTGCGATCGAAAGATGGTGGACAACTTGAGGATGAATTGTTGCAATGGTGTTTTGATAATTATGGTGAAGGATCTCAAACTAGTCATAATTGTTTAAGTGAATTGATTCGATCCTATGGATTTGAACATCGCTTTGAAACAAAAGCATCGCTAACCGATATTCGAGAACAATTAATCGATCGTCATCCCGTTGTATTGTGTGGCTACTTTACCCATGGAGGCCACATCATTACGGTGGTTGGTTATACGCCGCAGGGATTGATTGTGAATGATCCGTGGGGGGATGGCTACTCTGGCTATCAAAGTACCGAGGGTCGTAAATTGTTGTATCCCAATAACTATATTGCCGAAATGTGCGGAGTCGGTGCTGATATTTGGGCGCACTTTATTTGGAAAAAGTAGGACTGTGTGAATGCAGAAACTGACGATGAACGATCGCAACTCTGGATCATTCATCGTTAGGGGCTGGGCTTTGATTGAAGTGAGGCGATCAAGAAAGACGATCGCGAACAACAAGTGTCTTAAAAAAATAGAACATTGAACGAGCTAATTTTAATTTCTATCAACAACTGATCTACTGTGCAAACTCACCCCGCAACAGAGTCAACGCCTTCGACAGTCCCAACGTATCACTTTCCGCAATAAATGCCTGAATCCGCATCACACTCAATTCAGGAAACGCCAAACTCATTTCAGTTAATCGATATCCCGCTGATGTAAGTAGCCAAATCTCTAACTCGCCTTGTATCGCGCCTTCCGTGACTTGCGATCGATAGCGCCACACTTCCAAAATCCCCATTGATTCAAACATTGGCAACCGTGGAATTGAACCTTCACCCAACATCACATCTACAACCAAATCCGGAGGTGTAATACTCGTCACATCCAATTCTAAACCCGTAATAGGCATGGGTGGATAGTCCAAATAGTAAGCCGCAAAGGGCTGAATCGCTTGTCCATCTTGAGGGTTTACCAGCAAAATTGAGCCTAATCCATGTAAGGTTTCGTCCCCTTCATCCGCCATGACAATTAATAATGAATCCAATAACCGCTGTGCCCGATCGTGAATGTCTTGGGGTGTCATTAGTTCTAAACGACCCCGATCGTAAGTCAAATTGACCGTCCGATCGTTCCCTAGTTCATTCAAAATTTCAGTAAATTTTGGCCAAGTTACTTTTTTGAGTAAAATTCGTTTTTCAGTAATGACGTTTTTTTTACTAAAGAAAAGCATGACTTAGACCTCAAGCACGATAGGGTTAAAAAGATGGATAGAATAACACTCGAATGAGCAGAATGATATTCAAAAAACAATCTATCAAAAAACTGACGAATCGTAATTTAAAGCAATGGCTGAAATGGACCGCCATAAGTTGCACGATAACCGCGCTGGCTTTGACGATCGCAGCTAACCTTCCCCGCCGAACCGGAACGCAGGTAAATGCCTGTGTAAATTCGCCCTATTCAGTGTATCTGGTGGCGGATACGATGCATGTGGATTTAGTGGTTCCTGTGGAAAATTCAGCATTTGATTGGAGATCGGTGGTCAGACTAGAAACCATAGGCCGCGAAGAACGCAATGACTATCGCTATCTCAAGTTTGGCTGGGGCGATCGGGATTTTTATATGAACACGCCGAGTCTCGACAAAATTCAACTGCCTCGATTAGTTCGGACGCTTTTTGTTCCCGGCAATCCTACAGCAATCCATATCAACGGCTACCAAGATGTCCCGATCCAGGCGGGCCATCAAACCAAATGTGTAGGCTTAACTCAAACCCAATATTTAAAACTCGTTGACTATGTAAGGCGATCGTTTCGGGGCGGAAAAATCGATCGGATTCAGGATGGCTTTGTCGATGCAGCGGGATTTTATGAAGCCACTGGATTTTATTCAATTGCCTACACTTGCAATGACTGGGTGGCAGGCGCACTCAATGCCGCAGATGTGACAACCCCGTTGTGGCCAGGGTTGTCGGGTTCCGTCATGAAACAGCTTGGAGATGGTGCATTAGTGCCTTAGTAAAGATCCTAAATTTCAACTTGGCCCGCAAAAACACGTTCCGCTGGTCCCGTCATAAAAATCCTATTGTCGCTGGCCCACTCAATTTTCAATGGCCCACCCGGTAGCTCAATGGTACAAATCCGATCGGCTTTGTCGTTCAAAACCGCCGCCACAAGCGTTGCACAAGCACCTGTTCCGCAAGCCAACGTAATGCCCGCACCGCGTTCCCAAACCCGCATTTTAAGATGGTTTCGGCTGACGACTTCGACAAATTCAGTATTCGTTCGTTGTGGGAAAGCGACATGATGTTCAAACAGTGTGCCGATTTTTTCCAGATCGATCGCCGCTACATCATCAACAAAGGTCATGCAATGCGGGTTGCCCATGCTGACACAAGTGACGCTCCAAATCTGGCCGTCCACCGCCAACGCCTGAGCCACAACGGTATCACCGCCGCCAACAAGAGTCGTAGGAATTTGTGTAGGTGCGAGGCGAGGATGGCCCATGTCTACGGTGATTTGGCCGTTGGATTCAAGTTTTGGCGTAATCAGTCCGGCTAAGGTATGAACCCTGTAACGTGACTTGGCTTCCACACCTTCGAGATCGCCCAAAAATCTAGCCATACAACGAATGCCATTGCCACACATCTCCGGCTCGGATCCATCGGAGTTATAAATTCGCATGGTGTAGTCTGTGCCATTTTGACCCGGCAGCGCAAAAATTACGCCATCGGCTCCGATACCAAAGTGACGATCGCAGAGTTTTTCGGCTTGTTCGGGGGTGACGATCGGCTCAGGGCTATGGCGATTACCCACCAAGATAAAATCGTTGCCGAGGCCGTGATATTTCACAAAGGATAATGTCGTCATGGTGC
>JAJAYH010000475.1 GCA_026786325.1 Alkalinema sp. CAN_BIN05
AAGCTCCCATTTTGCCCCTTGGCGACCTGCGACCTGAAGCTAGTACGGATCCGTTTTCGACGCGGGGCGACAATAGTAGCGCCATTATGGGCTTAATTCACCGGGCGATGCGGGGCGATGCAAACATCGATCGGGCCGCTGAAGCCCAATCCCAACGGGAAAATATTAATGATGCCGCGTCGGACTTTTTTGCCAAACGGAATCAACTTCTAAAGCCAAAATCTGCAGCTCTTCCTGGTTCTATTCTTGTTCCTAGCGTGATTGCTCCGCTCACAGCAGCACCATCATCGGGAACTGCTGCGATCCTGCGTGGTACTTCGGCTCCAATGGCTCCGACGATCGTTTCGCCTAATGTTGTCCCGGTTTCGCCTTAGTCAGCTTAGTCACGATTTTGCCATCTTCTAGATCTGTGACCCGATCGGCCACATCTAAAATACGTGGATCATGGGTGACAATTAATACGGTTCGACCACTGGTTTTTGCTAGACTTCTCAGGAGTTCAATAATGGCATGACCGTTCTGGGAGTCAAGGGCGGCAGTGGGTTCGTCTGCCATAATCAGTTGCGGATTCCCGGCTAGGGCACGGGCAATAGCGACCCGTTGTTTTTGACCGCCGGATAAGTCTTGAGGCCGATTATTGCAACGATCGGCCAGTCCCACTTGATCCAAGAGTTCGATCGCTTTTTTACGGGCTTGGTGAATGCCTTTGAGATGGAACGCCACTTCCACATTCTCACAGGCAGTTAAGGCCGGAAATAAATTAAAGCCTTGAAAAATAAATCCTAAATGTTGAAGCCGGAATGCCGCTAAATGAGGGCGTGAAAATTGAGTAATTTCTTCACCTAAAAGATGGACTTGACCACTGGTTGGGGTCAAGAGTCCGGCCAAAATTGACAGCAGTGTTGTTTTTCCAGAACCCGACGGACCCATTAAAAGATGGACTTCGCCAGATTTCACTGTCAAGCTGACATCCTGAAGGGCTTTAAATTCTTCCCCTCCATTGCGATAGACCAGGTTGATGTGGCTAGCGACGATCGCTTTTTCTTTGGTCATCACCCGCACTGGACTTAAAGAGGATGGAGCCATTTTGCCAAAAAATCGCTTGAAGTCGATCGCGGTCATATTAGCACCGCCCCCCAAGTAAGCAGATCATCACACACGCACATAGATCAACATTACTAATCATAACGTTATCGATAGTCTCACCTTAATCCTTCAATTCTTTGAACGTTAATTCTGTATTTTAAACTCTTAATTCTTTAATTATCCTCCTACATCCAGACGCATTGAGTCAGACAAATGTTTCAGAATATTTTTTTCCAAATTTTTAGGCTTTAAAGACGATCGCCGGATCTAGCCGTGTCACCTTTTGGACCGCAAAAATTGCAGAACCCATACACATCACTACAGTCAGAAGCAGTACTGCGGCGGCTGTCGAGGGTTCGATGAGAATCATAATCCCTCGTGTCATCTGCGTCCATTGCCCTAATGTTAGGCAAATGCCCATGCTAGGGATGTAGCCAAGAATCGCCATCCAAAGACTTTGTTCAATAATGATCCGATAAATCACACCATTTGATGCACCCATGGCCTTCAGCGTCCCAAATTCTCGAAGATGGTCCGTAACAGAAGCATACAAAATTTGGCCAACCACCACCATCCCAACAATAAAGCCCACTGTTGCCCCCAGACCCAAAATAAAACCAACACCTGTCCGCACTTCCCAATAATTCCGGGTGACGGCGGCGATTTCGGCTTGAGTTAGGATCTGAGTTTCGGGCAGGGCTGTTAGGAGACGCTGCTTGAGTTGACCAAGATCTTGGCCTGGTTTAGCGCGGATGAGGACGTAGCTAATCGGGTCGCTGAGGCTCAAGGGTTTAGGAGGGGCGAGTTCTCCATTTTTTTGGCCGAGGGGACGACTTTTAAAGCTGTTCGCGCAGTCTAGGTCGCCGCTGGCTTGACGGATGCAGTTAATGGAGCTGTTGATTTCAGCGTCACCGTAGGCATTGGCGGTCTCTAGTGAGGAAAATAAAAAGGGGCTGGAGGCATTGGATTGGACATCTTCAGCGGTGCCTACAATGGTGACCGGGAGTCCGCCAATTGAGCCTGTCCGGTTTTCATCTAACCCAAGTGACTTCTGCACGCCACTGGCGACGATCGCGGTATAGGGTTGTTTGATTGCCTTTAGAGTGCCGTCGGATAATGTCCATCCAGCAAACAATTCTCCATCGGGGTTGAACCCAAAGACGCGAGCGGGTGACAATTTGCCATCGGGTCCGCGCCATCGCCCTGCCCGGACTAATAAAATTTCGGCCCGATCGACTCCCGTGACGGCCATGGATTTATTGATGTAATCCGCTGGCAGGGGGGACGTTAGCTCAAAAGCCACCATTTCCTTCGATGCGACCCATAAATCTGCACGGGCATAGTCAATCACGATGGCGGTCGATCGGGAAAATCCTTTTAAAATTCCAAGTTGAATGGTGACAAGGCTCACGGCGAACATGATTCCGGCTTGGGCGACGAGAAAGCGGGGAATGTCTTCAAAGAGATTTTTGCGGGCGATCGAGGCCATGGTGAAACAGCTTGGTAGGGATTCTTAGATATTGTTATGGATTGCTGAGGATTTGGGTGAGTTTTTGAGCAATCCGATCGGCGGCTCCACATTCTCCCATCCGTTGTGGACCGTTGTGGGCGATCGCGGTCAACTGTTCAGAATCTTGTAGTAGTTGACGTAAGGTCGAGGCTAATTGATTCATTTCCTTTACATAAATAATCGATCGGCCTAATAGTCGGGTCTGAGCTTCGGCAAATGTGGGCGTAAATTGTGGCCCTTGACCGGGCAAGGTAATGGCAGGTTTTCCCAAGCCGATGAATTGTTCTGTCGCGGTTCCGGCCATGGCGATCGCGAGGTCTGAGGCATGGGCATACTCTGAGAATTTTGCGATGCCTAGGGTTAACAAATGGGGACAATCGGATCTGGAATATTGATGGGGTTTGTCGGCTTGTTTCCAGTTATTTTGAATCAAGGCATTGTGAATAGTTGCCCGATCGAGATCGCCGGATAGCGCGGTAAGAAATTCTATTGGCCTATGGTCAAACTGTTCAGCCAAATTTTGCAAGCCGGATAGAATCACGTCCCAGTTTCGATAGGCTTCTGGGGCACGGGAGCCAGGAAGGAGCAAAATGGTTAGGGACTTACTTAGTGATTCGCTTAAGGATTGATTAGAGTCGGCGGCGATTATCTCCGGTCGGTCGTAGACTATCGGTTGAGTATCCAAATCCATCATGGGATTACCGAAATCGTAGGCTGATAGTCCAAAGGTGGTCAGGGTTTGAGTGGTGATCCGATCGCGTGGAAAAATGGCTTTGCAGTTGGGGCGACTCATTAACCAACGCTCCCAGGGAAGATAAACGCCGCCTGTAAGACGTGCCAACCGATCGTCCCACCAAGATTTGCGCTTGTGCCATCCGGTTTCATCTCGAAGATAATACTCAGATTTTGCGGTGCCAATAAAGCTGTAGTTCAATCCGCTTTGCCATGCAAACAACAGCGGCACAATATCCCCAACGGCTAAAATAATGGCAGGTTCTGCATTGTTTTTACAGTCTTTGGACCATTCTCGAACAGTCTTTAGTTGATCTAATGTCAGGGTTAACAGTCCTCCCTGAATATCGTTGGCCAACTGTTTGCGATCCATATAAATAAAGCCACCGGATGGCATTGCTTTGACCGTGCCAATGATAGAAAAGCCCTGTTTTTGATAGGCATGGCCTTCACCGACGATCGGTAATACTTCGATCGTCGGCGCATTTGGGAGTTGCCGAAGCGCTTTGAGAATTTGGAGGGCAATGGTATCTTCGCCGTGGCCATTGCTAAGACAGAGCAAACGCATACAGAAAACTCAAATTACTCAGATATACAGCTCCATAATAGTGGAAGCCGAGGGATTGCTATACTTTTTGAAACTCCATAACACGCATTAAAACCCGATCGAACAAATTCGCGTCATCAGCATCAAACCATTCAATTTCTTTAATGCCATTGAACCAAGTGCGTTGTCGTTTTGCAAATTGTCTCGTGTGCATGACGGTCAATAATTCGGATTCTTCTAAGCTTATTTCACCACGCAGGTATTGTCTCACCTCCTGATAGCCCAAGGTATTTAAAAGCGGTAAATCATCACCATATTTCGCGACTAAATTCTGGACTTCATCCACAAACCCCAGTTCAAACATTTGCCTTGTTCGCCGGACTATTCGATCGTTCAAACATTCAGACCTTAGCCCAATCTGCAAAATTGGATAATTCGGCGGTCTTTCGCCCTGCTGAGCGCTCATGGGAATTCCCGTCACATAAAAAACTTCCAAAGCTCGCACGGTCCGAATCCGATCGTTGCCGTGTATTTTAAGACAGGCTTTTGGATCCAAATGCTGAAGTAATTGATAA
>JAJAYH010000476.1 GCA_026786325.1 Alkalinema sp. CAN_BIN05
CCCTTCGGGCAGGCTGCGCCACAAAAAAGGGGGGGACTGGAATTGAACTCTTTAAAAAGGGGGGGGACTGGAATTTAACTCTAAGTCCCCGTTTTATAGGGGGATTTAGGGGGATCGGGTCTTTTGATATCACCGATCGTCTAAGCTATCCCTTCGGGCCTCTTCACCTTGCCAAAATCGATCGGTGGGAATCGATCGATCATCCAGCTAAAACTCCTCTCAATTCCCCGTTCCCCATGCCATTGACAATCACTCGCCGCAAACTTACCGCCCAATTCTATCCGGAAGATCTAGGGAACAGCATTAGTCTAGATGTGGTCTCAATTCTTGGCGGCAGCTTCCAGATGGGTTCACCAGAAGATGAGCCAGAGCGCAATAATAATGAAGGCCCGCAGCATTTGGTGAGAGTACCAGATTTCTTCATGGGCAAATATCAGGTAACACAAGCACAATGGCGATCGGTTTCAAACTATCCACAAGAGAACATTAAACTAAACTCAAATCCATCGAATTTTAAAGGCGATGACCTTCCTGTAGAACAAGTTTCTTGGGATGAATGTGTAGAATTTTGTATGCGGCTTTCTACTCGTACTGGAAGACACTACAGACTGCCTAGCGAATCCGAATGGGAATATGCTTGTCGTGGTGGAACTGAGACTCCTTTTGCTTTCGGGAAGACGCTGACGACTGAATTAGCAAACTACGACGGGAACTATAGCTATGCTAACGGACCAAAGGGCGAATATTTAAACAAAACAACATCTGTCGGTCAGTTTGTAGCGAATACATTCGGTTTGTACGATATGCATGGAAATATTTATGAATGGTGTGAGGATCATTGGCATAGAAATTATGAGAAGGCTCCAGATGATGGCAGCGCATGGCTCAAAAACACCTCAAAGCGAGACTCGGCAAGGGTTCTGCGAGGTGGTTCTTGGATCTTCGTTCCTGGGAGGTGCCGTTCTGCTTTCCGTAACTTCAATGTTGCGGGGACGCGCAACGACTTCATCGGTTTTCGTGTTGTGAGTTGTGTTCCGTAGCTTGGATTAAAATCCAAGGCTCACAGCCAAAATCCGTTAAAACGGACTAAACCCAATCAGCGCACGTCCTTAACCTGTTTCAACAGGTTTTCGTTATTAGCCCGGAATTTATTCACGGGCGGGTAGTGGAAGTGACTAAATCTCTACAAACAGCGTTTCTAGCCTGCGATCACCAAAGATCGATCGGAGACCATCGAACTAACCAACAGAATCATCTGCGTATGGACGATCGTGATTGCTGATCGAACCAATTACCGACATTATCGAATACTTATTCCTTGATGAGGCTCTCTAACCCAACGCTCACCCCAGAAATCCCCACTCGAAACAGCAAGCATCCCAATGATTTACTGAAGATACTGGATGGAATATCCATTCAACCGAAGTCTCTGGCGAAATTCTTGTTACAATTACGTTACAAGCGCCGCATCACAAGACGTTTACTTCAATTCTTCACAGCCCACAGCCAGGACGCGCCCATCGCCCTATGACTTACCAGACTGCCGAACCATTGACGCTTGATGTCGCTGCCAAAGATGTAGCTCCCGCATCTGTTATTAGCAATGCACCCGAACCAACGGCCAATGCGACAATGACCGATGTCGATGGGATTCCATTGCGCTATGACCCAGAGGCGATCGCGGCCTACTACCAAGGTCATTACTGGGAAGTCATTAAACGCGCCATTAGCGTCTTTCTTCCGTTGTTTACCTACCTCTTCGGCATTTGGTTAGACACCACTCAGGGCAAAAAGATATCTGAACAACGCATTCGTGCCGTGCAACTGCGAGACTTATTGACAGAACTCGGCCCCGCTTTTATCAAAATTGGCCAAGCCATGTCTACTCGGCCCGATTTGGTGCCGCCTGTATTCCTCGAAGAACTTTCTAAACTTCAAGATCAAATTCCTCCATTCCCCAACGAAATAGCCTTCCAGTTTATTCGCGAAGAACTCGGCAAAGACCCAAATGAAGTCTACGCCGAAATCTCATCCAAACCGATCGCCGCTGCATCCCTCGGCCAAGTCTACCGAGCCACCCTAAAAACAGGAGAACAGGTGGCGGTCAAAGTCCAGCGTCCAGGATTAGCCCGTGGGATTGCCTTGGATTTGTTTGTTCTACGAAAAATTGCAGCTCTGGCCATGGCGCGTATTTCAATCATTCGTAGTGATTTGGTCGCGATTACTGACGAGTTTGCTGAGCGTATTTTTGAGGAAATGGACTATACGCAAGAAGGACGAAATGCGGAACGGTTTAATGAACTGTATGGCTACATGTCTGATATTTATGTGCCGACAATTTACTGGGATTACACGGCACGGCGCGTGTTAACAATGGAATGGATTGAGGGCACAAAACTAACTGAATTAGAAGCGATCGCGGCCCAAGGCTTAGATGCAACTTATTTGGTTAATGTTGGGGTTCAATGCTCACTGCGTCAACTTTTAGAACATGGTTTTTTTCATGCCGATCCCCATCCCGGCAACCTTCTAGCCATGCCCAATGGTAAATTAGCTTATCTCGATTTCGGGATGATGAGCAACATGAAACCCTATCAAAAATATGGCCTAATTGAAGCTATTGTTCATTTGATTAACCGTGACTTTGAAGGTTTGGCGCAGGACTATGTGAAATTAGAATTTCTCACGCCAGATGTTGATCTTACGCCGATTATTCCTGCCTTTGCGATGGTATTTGAAGGTGCGCTCGGCAGCAGCGTTGCAGATATTAATATTGCAACTATTACCGATCGGCTTTCGGAATTAATGTATGAATATCCCTTCAGAGTCCCGGCTTACTTTGCCTTAATTATCCGATCGCTTGTGACTCTAGAAGGCATTGCCATTAATGTCGATCCCAATTTTAAAGTTTTAGGGGAAGCCTATCCCTACATTGCAAAACGATTGCTAACGGATCCTGCACCAGAACTCCGAAATTCACTGAAAGAGTTGCTGTTCAAAGAAGAAAGCTTCCGATGGAATCGCCTTGAGGGACTGCTTCAAAATGCAAAAGGCAGTATGGAATACGACATTAGTGGATCATTAGATCAGGGAATCGAATTTCTATTTTCAGAACAAGGTAACTACATTCGAGAACGCTTAATCGAAGAGATTATTAAAAATGTAGATCTTCTAGGTCAAAATGCTTGGCAGAATTTCACATCTAATGTTGGAAGCCGCTTGGGACTGCCAACAGAGCCGCCCACTCAATCTCCTCAGTCTCTCGATAATGCCGCGACGCTAGAATATATCAAACGGATTTGGGCCATTTTGCAAGACACTGAAGGATTTGATACGAATCATCTCTTGACGTTATTACCTAAATTAGCCGCTCGGGCCGAAACGCAACAAATGGGGCAACGTATTGCGATGGGATTAACTCAACGGTTAATTTCTCGGTTCATTCGTGAGGTGTTATTGGCCGACCAATCTAATCGATCGGTCCCAAAAAATAAAACAACTCCCGTCTTTATTCCACCCAATCCACCCTTAAGACCGATAGGATCTGCGCGGTAAATTCAGATTGATCTTCACTTCAAGAGTGGTTCAAGATCAATATGCGGCTCGATCGCATTAGCAAGTTGATCGAGCAAAACCTCCCGCTGTTCACGATAGTTAGGAACACCCGTCGGAAGCGATCGAAGTCCCCGTTGCGTCCGCAATCGATTTATCCAAGCCCGCCTCCATGGTCCATTATCAAACAGTCCATGGAGGTATGTACCCCATATCGATTCGGTCGCATCGACCAGACCAAGACTCGGATCATCAAACAACGGACGCACTTGATCATTAGACCCTTCCACAATCCGAGTTCGGCCCTGGTGAATCTCGTAACCCGTCACAGGTAAACCTTCTTGAGGAACTTTGGACGTAACTGTACGTTGACGAGCAATCTTTTGACCCGCAATCACCGTCGTAAGCGGCAACAGTTTCAACCCAGGGAATCGCCCCTCTTGGCCTTCAACACCTTCTGGATCCGCCAATGATTGCCCCATCATTTGGTAGCCGCCACAAATCCCCATCACCGTTCCGCCCCCAGCAACATATTCTTGAAGCTGCTCCACCATGCCAGATTTATGCATCGCAATCAAATCCGGAATCGTCGTTTTAGAGCCTGGAATAATAACCGCATCAGGATGGCCTAAGGTTCCTTTTAATCCTAAATAGTTCAATGTCACCGACGATTCTGACTCTAGAGGATCGAAATCAGTGAAATTTGAAATGCGGGGTAGACGAAGCACCGTGATATTTAAATCATTCCTTGTACTGCTTTGGCGACGCTCAAACAAACTCAAAGAATCCTCAGCCGGAAACGCTTCTTCTAGCCAAGGCACGACCCCAATCACCGGAATTCCGGTCCGCTGTTCTAACCAGTCAATTCCGGATTGCAATAGTTGTCGTTGCCCCCGGAATTTATTGATCACAAACCCCTTAATTAAGGCGCGCTCATCGGGATCTAGTAGCTCCAACGTGCCAATAATATGAGCAAAAACTCCACCCCGATCGATATCTGCCACCAAAACAGTCGGTGCATTCAGATATTTGGCGACCCGCATATTCGTCAAGTCACGATGCTTCAGGTTAATTTCCGCTGGACTGCCCGCGCCTTCACAGACAATCATGTCGAATTCTTCCGCTAACCGTCCAAGCGACTCCTCGATCGCCTGCCAGCCAATATCAAAAAACTTCTCATAATATTCCGCCGCACCCACCACACCAACAACCTTCCCCTTCAGCACTACTTGAGAGGTCATATCTCCCTGAGGCTTCAGCAAAATTGGGTTCATCTCCACCCAAGGATTAGTTCCAGCAGCCCAAGCTTGTACCGCTTGGGCATGGCCAATTTCGCCACCACCTGCTGTCACGTAGGAATTAAGCGCCATATTTTGACCCTTAAATGGAGTCACCCGCCAACCGCGCCGCGCCAAAATCCGACAGAGGGCTGCGGTAATTAAAGACTTACCCGCGTGGGATGTCGTTCCGACCACCATAATTGCTTTCATGTTGAAAATTCTCCAATAGATATAATGACTAAAATAAAAATTAGAACGGCAACCGAATCCAACGGGTGACTGCATTGAGTAGCCGATCGCGCCAAGTGGCCTTCAATTCTAGACGACCCCGATCGCGCCATCGATCGAGAACCATGCGCCCCAGCGGTGTCACTCGGAAACTGTCCGTCAAGCCCTGACCATCAACTTCCCGCCGTAAAACTCCCACATCAATCATCCACATCAGCTCGACATCAGCAATCAACTCGGTGATGGCCCACTTGGTGTATCCGTTCTCCATCCCCACTCGTCCAGATAGTGCCTGTAACCCAACACTACTGAGCGCCATCGCCTCGTAAGTTTGCAAATAAAACGGAGCACATCGTACCGCTCGCTCCGTTCGAGTCATTGTTCGCGCAGGATAGGGGGTAAATGAAGGATTAGTACTCATGACTGATCTAGGTCTAGGTATTAGGGTCTAGGTGTTAGCTGAGAACGATGTTAGCTGAGAACGATCGAAGAACTTTCTTTATAAATGATAGCTGTAATCTACGTATTCCCCGTCATTCATAGGAAAAACAGCTCACTGAAATAAATGCTTATCGATTTTCGTGTCATTTTTAGAAAAACACGAGACTTAATCAAAAAATCACCTTAGTATTTTTACTCAAATGCGTCGCCGTTGGAATAGCTCTAGCAACCCATAAACCCGCATCAAATACCCTGTCGCTAGGACAGGAATCATCGTTGGCAAATCCTGATCAATCATGACATCACCTCAATGGAAGCCTAAAGGAAATAAACGCGGAACCCATAACCGTTCGCGCTTTCCACAGGTAAACCCATCAGAACAACAAGTCGTCAACATAAGTGCAGCGAAATCTTGCTCTAATCAATCCCCTTGAGACAGCATTGTTCCTTCAGACAGTCTATTGCAAAGCGCCGCATCCCGTTCAGTGGAAACCCACAGCGACGAAAAAACCTTGCACAGAACAACTTCAATCTGTATGGATCGTATTGATTACCTCGACCAATTTGAAACTAACCTACAGATCTCGAAAGATGGCTATAAAATCAGAGTTCAACTGCTCTCGAAGATCAAGGCGCTTTTTTCAAGTTTACTCAGGATGAATATCATCGTCTGAACAGACTCACATGCCTTGCACTTCAGGTAAAAATTTGCAGTTTTGAAAGCTTATATACAGATTATCACAGGAGTTTAAGATCCGGGGGTGATCCAAAAAACAGATCTAAAGATGGTTATTAAATGGTCATTTTTTTAGGAAGATCCGCAAGGAATGGTTCAAGGGCGATCGCCATCGCTTAGAATAAAAACAGAACCTGTAAAGTTTCTTAATCTTTATCCTCATCTGGTTCGCACCATGACATCAGTTGCCTCCCTTTTTTCTCCTGTTGATGCCGATCTTTCTGCGATGACAGAAAATCTTAAGCAGTTAATTGGGGCTAAGCACCCGATTCTCTACTTAGCTGCTGAACGCTTGTTTGGCGCGGGTGGGAAACGGGTGCGTCCGGCCATTGTCTTGTTAG
>JAJAYH010000477.1 GCA_026786325.1 Alkalinema sp. CAN_BIN05
CCCAATGCTTGCGCCGCATCCGTATGAAATAAAATATGCCGATCGTGACAAAGTTGACCAATTTCTGCGATCGGTTGCACCACCCCAATTTCATTATTCGCCACCATTACCGAAACTAAAATAGTATCGTCCCGCAATGCACGTTCCAATATCGCCAAATCAATCAAACCATCGGATTGAACAGGCAATATCGTTAATTCAAACCCCAATGATTGCAAATAGCGACAGGGTTCTAAAACAGCACTATGTTCAGTGGCTACGGTAATAATATGTTTGCCCTGACTCAAATAAGATTCAGCAACGCCTTTAATTGCAAGATTGTTTGCTTCTGTTGCGCCACTGGTGAAAATGAGTTCATCGGCACTCGCACTAATCGCAGAGGCGATCGTTTCCCGTGCTAGTTTAACCGCAGATTCCGCCGCCCAACCATAGGCATGAGGACTGCCTGGATTACCAAAATGCTCCGTAAAAAAAGGCATCATCGCCGCCAAAACCTCAGGGGCGATCGGGGTTGTGGCGTGATGGTCGAGATAAATTAGACTATTCATTTTTGAATTTCCGCAACGCCTTTCCGAACAACTTCTAAAACACGGTTCATTTCACCGCGAAGTAACGCCGATCGGTCTAGCCAAAGTCCTGGGAAAATACGACTTCGAGTAATCCCATCGCTATCTGCTTGCAACAGACTATATCGATCGTCTTCTAACCAAAACCAATCAATTTCCTGATCCAACACTCGCCATACTAAATATTCTTGGACTCCATTACGTTCGTAGGCTATTTTTTTCGCACCCAAATCGATCGAAACCGTACTCGCTGAAATCTCCGCAATAAATTCCGGCGCACCCTCAATGTAATCATCCTCAGTAATTCGAGTTTGCCCGCCCCGATCGGCATCCCAAATCAAAACCAAATCTGGCTGAGGTTCATTGCCCAAGTCTAGTCGAACAGAAGGCGCATCACCCAATTCAGTTCCCGGCATTAACGCCTGATAAACCAATAGCCAACCATTAAGCTGACTGTGCGGTTTACCATGACTCCGAAATCGTAATGCAGCAGCCATATAAACTATTCCTTCAATCAATTCAGCACGGGAATCTGGCCATTCTGCATAGCGCTTTTCAAATTCATCCCGTGACAATCGATCGCCGTTTTCTAAAGGCGGAATCCTTACTAGCTGCGTCTTAACCAATGGTGATGAAACTTGAACCATAGCGTTTCAAAATTACGATTATTCAATCTTAACCTATGCCTTTAATCTTAGCTCAGAGAATTGACTACTAAGATAAGGCACTCAATTCTTCACTCCACCCTTAAGCTGCCCTAACCATTGTCCGATCGTCCGCCCATACTGGTCTCCCGCCACGATCGCCACATCATTATGATCAGCACCTTCGACGGTTAGCAATTGCTTTGGACCTGGAATACTGTCATACAAAACTTGACTATGCCAATAGGGAATTGTCTGATCCTTCGTCCCATGAATTAACAAAATTGGGATATTAGTTTGACGAATGTGGGATTGATTGGGAAACTTCTCAAAGGGCAAAACTTGAATCGGAATCACCACACGAAAAGTACTGATAAATGTACTCTCCAAAATCATCCCAGCCACAGGTTTACGCGCCGCCAGATACGTACTCGGACCACCTCCCACCGATCGACCATACAAAAGAATCCGATCGGGCGAGACCTTCATGTCTTCCGTCAAATAGCGATATACCGCATCAATATCATCATAAACATTAGCCACACTTGCCGAACCTTGGCTTTTCCCATAGCCACGATAATCATAGGCCACCACATTCAATCCCATAGCCCGAAACCGCTCCATATCCCCCTGCATATCCCCCAAATCTTCACCATTGCCATGGCTCATTAAAAGCGTATATTGCGCAGTGGCGTTCTTAAGGTAGCGAAGGGCGATCGTTTGGCCATTTGAAGTAGGAATCTGTTTGAGATCAGGCAGCATTTCATAAGTCGTCGGCATAGCAGGAAAAATGCTCCGATCGCTAAAGCCATAGGCATAAATAGCTACTGTGCCATAGCTCAAAAGAATGAGCCGAATCGCACGATAGGGCAGATATTTCCAATTTATATCCACCATCAAATCATCTCCTCGATCGAACTGACAACATTTTAGGGAGACAACCGATCGATCGTCCAACCCGCTTGGACTTTTTGATACCGCAATCGATCGTGTAACCGAGACGATCGCCCTTGCCAAAACTCAATCACAGTCGGCACCACCCGAAACCCACCCCAGTGTGATGGCCGAGCAATATCGCCATTAGGATATTCGGTTTGCAATTGCGCGAGACGGGTTTCCAAAACAGTTCGATCGGCAATCACCTGACTCTGGACCGAAGCCCAAGCCCCCAAACGACTACCCGCTGGACGACTGTAATAATATTCATCAGAATCAACAGCAGAAATCCGCTCAACAGTGCCTTGAACCCGCACCTGACGCTCTAACTCAGTCCACAGAAAAACCAGCGCTGCATGGGGATTGGCCTGTAATTCTTGACCTTTATGACTGTCGTAATTCGTGAAAAAAACAAAGCCCCGATCGTCCAATCCTTTCAACAACACCACCCGCGCCGATGGAATTCCGTCTGGTGTAGCCGTGGCGATCGTCATGGCATTGGGTTCGGGCAATTGTGCGGCAACGGCCCCGTCGAACCAGGTTTGAAATTGGACGATCGGATCAGGATTTGCATCAGCTTCCAGAAGTTCGTGGAGTTTGTAGTCTTGACGAAGGTCGGCGATCGCGGGATTCATGAGGATTCTCGTTAAAAATTAGAATAAGAGGAGGTTTAAAAAGTTCTTTCGTTGGTATCAAAGACTCGATCCCCCTAAATCCCCCTTGATAAGGGGGACTAAGAGTTGAATTCTAGTTCCCCCTTTTTTTTGGCGTAGCCTGCCCGGAGGGCGTAGGGGCTAGGGGGATCG
>JAJAYH010000478.1 GCA_026786325.1 Alkalinema sp. CAN_BIN05
CTTTCTCCATCCCTTTCTCCATCCCTTTTTCTTCCCAGCTTGTCGTTGCTTGCATGATGGCCTCCTTTTGCGGTAGCTCTAGTGTATCAAGTTCAGATTGGAATGTTTCCTCTTCTGCCTTATCTAACCTTAAATAAGTATCGACGAATTTCGAGATCAACCGACTTTTAGCTGGATCCAGCTTTAATGTAACCATTAGCCGGAGACATTCGGCCTTCACCTTTGGACGGTCGATTTCAGCAATCTTCATTTTCGACATTAAAGCCGCTGCAACTGGGTTCGGACAGTTTAGATAATCCCGCCAATCTAAACGATTTAATTGGATTGATTTGAAGTTGAATTCGAGAACTTTGAAGTCAGGAAACTCTATGCCATAGTTACTTTTTGCCTCTTTCTGAGGTTCATCATAGGAAAAAATTGCAATTGGATAAATCCGTTTTCGATGGAATTGGTGCAGTCGAGCAAAATAAAAGAACATCCGTTCTGGGAAAGTCGATCGGCTCGTGGATTGCGGTTCGATATGGATTAAAAACGTCGCATCAATCCTCGCTTGTTTGACCTCGACCAACAAGTCAATGATTTTCTCCTCACCTTCCACCAAATCAACAAAGTACTCCTGCTTAAGAAATTTGATTGATCCAGGGTCAATAGTCTTTGCCATTTCAGGTAGAAAGAGTTCAAGAAATTCAATAAAGAATGTCGAAATTAATTCTTTGAAATTCTGATCGTGGTCGATCGATTGATTCGCCATATAAGTCTCATTTTGTATATAAAAATGAATCAACCTCAAAAAAGATAATTAAATTTCCTTTTTGAGGTTGGTCTACAAGTTTTAAATTAACGATCGTCTCTAATCAATCTTCTAGTCAATACTGATAGACGTTGGACGACCCGGATCCCCACTCGGAATGTTGGGTGCGCCTGCTTGACGGAAATCGCTATACAGCTTGTCACGCCAGTTCCAGAAGGTGTCATATAGCTCGTTGTCCGCAATCCCCGGAACACCTTGACCTTTAACCGCTTCCGGCATACTGATGTAGTTGCCAGTTGGGAACTTGATGTACATACTGAGAGCGGCTACGGTGAAATCAGCTAGCGTTGGGGCATCACCCACTAAATAAGGCTGCTCTGACAAAATGGAACATAGCCAGGATAGATTTTGACGGATGTCGTCCTTGAATTTATCCACAGACATGCCCATGGGTCCGCCCAAACCACCTAAGAAATCAAACGATGGTATGGCGCTGACTAAGTTTTTCAACACATCAGGAGTTGTATTGGGCAACAATGCCGATCGGAAACTAGGGTTTTGACTCATGCTGGTGAGTAAGCCTTTTCGGGCATTTATCCCAAAAATCTCATCGGCCCACTGCTCCATGATCATTACTTGCCCGCGTAACTTACCATCCGTTGGGATAATAGGTTTATCGCTATATTTCCGATCGAGATATTCCGCGATCGCCGTGGAATCTGCTACAACCGTGCCATCATCCTTCAGCACCGGGACTTGTCGCTGTCCCGATAGTTTAAAAATTTCGACTTGGCCAATGGCTGGAATCACTTCAACTTTTTTATAGTCCAGACCCTTATAGTCCAGAATAAATCGGACTTTCTCGGCGTAGCTGGACATTTCAAATTGGTATAGCTGAATCATAGTGCGTTCGAGATGGCTGGGTCTTTGGGATCTTAACGTGAAATTCCAGCTACAGAAGATACGTGATACCGAACTAAATATCAGATATTTGCGAATCATCAGGCCAAACGCTTCATTTTTCTACAGATTACTAGCCTTTACGACGCGGCGCGAGATGATAACTACGACGAATATTTTCTAGTTTTCGACTTAACGATTGAGCCATTTGAGATTCGCCTGCTTGCGTTGCGGCCACAATTGCACTGCTGTAATACCGATCGGCTGCGGCCAAATCCCCGTCTCGTTCATAAAACTCAGCGATCGCTCGTAGCGCATTAGCCCGATTGGTTGGGCTAGAGGCCGTCGTCGCTGCATTTAACCTTGTGTCTAGCCAGGATTTGGCTTCATTATTTGCGCCCAGATTCTTATAGGCGATCGCCAATCCCGTCATCGCCCGATCCTGTGCGGGATAGTCATCACCTGTCCGCGCCAAAATCAGGGCATTTAAATGGGATCCTGCCGATTTTTGGAAATCACCCAAATTACGATAAGCATCGCCTAGGGCATTGTGGGCGATCGCCTCGGCGGTTACATTTGGCGTAAGCTGTTGACGATCGATGGCTGCGTTCAAGTGGGTGATGGCTAGGGCATAGTTGCCTCGTGCGATCGCTGCCAGTCCAAGATTAGTCAACGATCGACCTTGGCCGGGGACATCTTTAATGTCTTGGGCTATGCGTAAGCCTTCAGTAAAACTTTTCTCGCTTTCAGCAGCATTCGCAGTTCTGAGTAAGAGTTCACCCACTTGGTTGTAGCTGAGAATTAATTGCGGAAAATCTTGGCGCGATCGGGCAAATCGCAACTGTTGGCGCAAGGCATCTTCTAGTTCCGTCGTGCGGTTTTGGCGTTGATAGGCTTGACTGAGATATTCATAGGCCCGCTGTTGACCTTCGAGATTATTGAGCAAACGATAGTTTTCAGCGGCGGATTTTAAACTCGTAATGGCAGCGGCCAGATTGCCTAGTTGTGATTGTTTTATGCCCTCTTCTAAAAGCCGATCGCTCTTTTGCAATTCAAATGGCAATTCGATGCCAAACGGTTGCTGATTGAGCTGACGGGTGATTTCTGCCGCATAGGCAGGCTTTACGGACAGCCCCAAGCTTACCATCGATGAGAAAATTGCTCCAATGACAAACCAGTGCGATCGTTTCATGGAGACAACTCCCAATAGATTAAGACAAAAGATAAACGCTAAACAAGAATTGAATATGACGACTCAGGAACTCAGACCAATAAACGGCTATTAACCCCCATTAGTGATGTAACCATCATGTGAACATTGAACTCAGGAAATCCAGCTCAATGAATAATCATCGAATTCACAACATTAAACACGTAATTTGTCTAATGCGATACCAAATTCATAAAATCATGAATCCCAATCTTGTTATACCGCCGTTCACTTAAGAAATTCACCCGAGGGCATAACTCTTAAATATTTCCCAAGAGTAGACCAAGAGTTATCAAGATTTGATGAAATTCACCAAATAAATCGATCGAATATCTTCAGGTAGGCGTGTTTCCAGGATCCGATAGCCTGCTTCTAGTTGAGGACGGACCTCAGCGGGCGACATGACTTCGCCTTCAGCGTCAAGATAAGCCGAAATTCGGGTCTCACTCCAGTTGAACGTTTGAGCCATCACAATAATCAGCCGTAAGGTCGGCGGCATCTCATCTAGGGCACGATCGAGATAGCACCAAAACGGGGGAGACGCAGATTGAAGATCGTAATGAACTTCTTCCACAGGTGGGAGTTTGATTGTGTTGATACAGTCTGCAACCGTGGACAATAACCATCCTTGAAACCCTGCGTTCAGTTGTTCGACCTCTAGACCACTCAATTCATTAAACACATGTCGCCATACCAAGGCGAAGAGGTAGTCGGTTTGAACGGGCGACTTAGCGGCATGTTGCACGACCCGGTATACCAGTCCGCTATAGCGACAAAATAGTGTCACAAAATACTGACCCAAGTCGGGATATTGCTGAAACATCGCGATCAGTTCTTGATCATTTTGTTGAGAAAGCGATCGGATTAAGGGATGGTTGGCTTCAGCGAAGGTAGGAAGTGACACTGATTGGGGGTGGGGGCTAAAAAACAAGGATTTTGAGTCTAAACACCGATATGATAATTCGCGGGTTCAATTTAAAACAGCTTTTTTAAGATCAGACTTAAAATCCGGCTCAAAAACCGGAAATCCGAACCCATCAAAAGTGTCCTGATCCTGAAAAAATATTGGTAATATTGAAAAATAAGCCACCCATTCCCAAGGCAACCTAACATGATCCCTCTATTCCCGATTGTTCCGATCGCCAGCCTCTGGGCCTCGCTTGGTGATGGCTTGTTTTCGACCCAGGGGATTATGGTGATGCTGTTGGCTGCGTACGGCGGTGCGATGTGGATGTTTTTAACCAGTGCGCCGAAGGTTTACACGGTGATGGTGTCGGATTTAGAGGCGGCGCGGCAGTTTTATGCGGGCGTGTTGCGGTTGAATGCAGCCGATATTCCATTGCACTATTACTATAATTATGAGCAATCCCTAGGCACAGCGGGCATTAATCCTATGTATTTGTCGGGGGCAGCGGGCAGCACGACGGTTCGAGGTGCGGGTAATGATGGCCTGTGGTATCAACTTCGTAAAAATGTTCAGATTCACGTTATTTCTGGGGCGAGCATGGGCGAAAAATCTCGTCACCGCCACATTTGTTTCGATCGTGAATGCCTCGATCAGATTCTGATGCGTACCCAACGCCTCGATTTAAAACACAAAATTCGTAGCGATCGACCTTTAAACTTCTTGGTGAAAGACTTCGACGGGCAAGTTTTTGAAGTATCCGAAGTTACCACCTAGCTACAAACTAAAGATGAGCAAATTTCTAGAAATTGAGTATTTTCGATGACCTAAACAAAAAACAGCCCCATACGAAACTGTTGAATTTTGGTTATTTGACTCTAGGATACAGTTTTTATCGTCGGAGCGAAAATATTGAGTTAGGCGACCTCTAGGAAAGAATATCCCCTTCAATATTTCTGATAATCCACCTGGGAATCAATGATTCTGTGGGCGAATTCAATTCAAGCAGCAGAGCGGCACGTATAGCCCATTCGTTGTCCCAATGGCCCACCCGTGAATA
>JAJAYH010000479.1 GCA_026786325.1 Alkalinema sp. CAN_BIN05
CTAGTGTTTGGGGCTTTTTGTGGGCGGTGTTTTCAGCAGTGTTGGGGCTTTGGCTATTAGATGTTGTAACATGGATCGGTCGTTTATCTTTTGGACCGAATGCGATGGGCGGCGGCGATGCGAAGTTGTTGGCGATGATTGGGGCGTGGCTGGGTTGGAAGCTAATGTTGATGTCTGGCTTTTTGGCCTGTTTGGCTGGGGTTGTTTTTGGGTTTGGAGCGATTGCACTTAACCTATTGAAGCGCGGTAATCCAATGCCGTTTGGACCATTTTTAGCATTAGGTGCTATTGTATCTATCTTTTATGGTGAATTTTTGGCATCTGGATATTGGATGATGATGGGGAAATTGTATGGGAATTAGTTATGCAGAACTTCTTTAGCTTGTTGAAATGATGAGAAAATTAAAGTCTACTTTGAGTCATCTAACGTCCGATCATTCTTGGCATGAAGGATTGAAATGGGTTGAAAAAATTGCAGCTAAAATCCTATCGATCGGATTAGTCATTGTAATTTTCATGGCACTTTTTGATCTCAGTCGTGTGTTACTTCAGGACATCATTCTGCTTCGCGTCACTGTTTTGGGAAAGAGTTTATTTAATTTGTTTGGGTTGTTCTTAAATGTTCTGATTGCGTTGGAGTTGCTGGAAAATATTGGTGGCTATCTTCAGAAGAACGTGATACAGGTGGAGTTGGTAATTATTACGGCTATGATTGCGATCGCCCGTAAGATTATTATTTTAGACTTTGAAAAAATCTCTTCAGAGGAGTTGATCGCTTTGGCATTGTCTATGTTGACCTTGGGAGCAAGCTATTGGGTTGTCCGAAAATCCGGCCCTAATGGCTCTGATTCCTGAGATTTAAATATAAATTTTAGATTTACTTCCTACAGCAAAGGCTCCGATCGCGATCGGAGCCTTTGCATAGCTTAAATTAAATATAAAATTTAAGTCAAATTAAAACTAAGCTGAACCATTTCTAGAATTAGAGCCAGTATCAGGACCATTAATCAAATCACTCACCGCCTCATTCAACACGCTTGGATTCATAAAGATAATCTTTGAATTATCACTCTTACTCATCGCCTCATTTGATGCCACATAATCTTTCGCAATTAAGTAATGCAACATCGCCTTTGGATCCTCCGAATCCTGTAGCGCCTGAGAAATCTGCCGAATTGACTTCACGGTTGCGTCAGTCTTCGCCAGAGTCGCTTGGCCTTCAGTTTTCGCCGCAATCTGCTTCTCCAAGGAATCGCGTACAGTCTGAGACAGAATGATTTCTTGGACATCGACCCGAACCACTTCCACACCCCAAGAATCAGCAGGCTTCTGCAATTCCAGCTTCATTGATTGATTGATTTTATTCATCGCTGACATTGCTTCATTGAGATCCAACTGACCAATCTCATTTCGCATCACACTCAGTACTAAATTCGTCAGCGATGCTTCAAGATCCTCGACCTTGTAGTAAGCCGTATACAAATCCTTAATCTTCCAATACACCACTGCATCCACTTGAAGGGGCACAGAATCTTTGGTAATGGCATTTTGTGGAGCAATATCCAGCAACTGCTCGCGGATCGTATCGACCACAACACTGTCCACCAACGGAACAACAAAATTAAGCCCAGGCTGCAACGTGCGTTGATATTCTCCCAATCGCTGCACCAAGCCCTGATCACCCTCTTCGATAATGCGAACCGAGCCAATTAAGTATCCCGCAATCATGAGGGTAATGGCACCCAAAATGGACTCAATCATAATGCTGTCCTGGTAATGAAACTGGCTGTGAGCCTAAAGATTAATGCTGACGACTGCTCTAGTGTAGTCGTTCTCCTTAAAACTGACACGACACAATTTAAGAAAATTCTCTCGCCATCATTCTGACTAGCGCTGATTAGCGTCGATCGTTCCACGCATTGCCAATCCCTTTGATAATTCCTTGCCCCACCAGTCCGATTCCGCGCCCCACGACTTCCGTTAACACATAAACTACACCCGTCCCAATCAATGCGAATACCGATCGTAGCCTGGGTGAAAGGGCATCCCGTGTTTCTAGGACTAACGTGACTGCTAAGGGCAACCCAGATAGTGCGGCTAATTCCCTCTGACGAGGCGCATAAATCATCGTCTCTCCAATGCCATTTTCAGCTAAATAAAGCAAACGATGTTGGCTTCCAAAAATATCTGTTGGTGTATCTAGCCACCGATCGCGACGATAGCGCCAGGATAAATCATTGCGAAACTCCATCAATTCCCGACTGGATGCGTATTGAATTTTGAAATATTGTGCCTTCACCCACTCCACATCACTAAATTGATTCAACAAGGGCTGAATCACAGCATTAGCCAACCGCAGCACTGTATTCTCTAGCAATAACAACGCCCGATCGTCTGCTTGAGCAGTTCCCACACCATAGGGCTGATTATCCAAACTCAACGGCATTCCCCATAAACCATAGGCCACCCAATCGGCCACCAATGGAATCCGCTTCAGTAGAAGATTTACGCTAGCCGCAGATTGCCGCAATCCATTCACTAATGATGATTCTGATTCGCAGCGGAAAAACTGAATCACCACAATTTCCCATACGGTTTCTAGCATCACTGGAATTCGATCGTGCAAGGCCGCTAGCCCAATCTCCCGCTGTCGACCGACTTCCGCCTGTAATACTGTTGCGATCGTAGTCAAGAGCGCCACTTGCATTTCTATTGTAAATACATCGATTTCCAAAGCGATCGGAAGCAAATTATCCAAAGTAGAAATAGGCGAAATTCGCGCTGCTTCTAGCTTCAGAATCAACCGATCGAACATCTCCCGTAGCGCTTTCTCACTCTCAATCTCAGTCTCAATCTCAAGTCGGCGATCGGAATTTGACGATCGGATTAAAGATGACCCTAAACTCGAATTCGGCGCATTGTTCGGCGCATTGGACCTATTGCGCGCATTGGACCAAGAAGATGGCTTAACAAGACGATCGTCTCGCTGTATTTCGCTTGTGTTCTGAGTGCGCGGTGGCATCGTTTTTGCTGAGATCATTTGCTGAGCTATCCACCGCGCCGCCTGAATTTCCCGAATGCGTCCCTGCAAAAACCATCGCACCGGACGATTGAGCCGTCGAGTCCGAAGCTGAATATCTAATTGCGCTAATTGCCGATCGTACAAAGTAAACCGTGTAAGCTGTTCATCCAGCATTCCATCCCGCCGACCATTCCCAGCTAATCTTCCCAAAGCTGCAATCGCTGGACTAACTACAACCCGAGATGGTTTCATCGCGCCTTCTACAGGACGTAATGTCTGCAACAATTCCAGCAAACTCTCAGGCCGATCGCCCGTCCACCAATACCCATCTGCACCTAATAACCGAGCGGTACTGTTCGATGCAGGCAGCGCCCCTAGGACCACTATTTGAGCCTCGATCGCCACGACACCGATCGCCGCCACAATAGGAACAAGCTGATCCAAATTCAAATTGGTAGACCCAAGCAAAACCAACTCTGCCGCATCAGAGGTCGATCGCAGCGCATCCAATCGGACTAATCCCAGCTCTAATGCCTCACATTCGGCCACAATCTGCCAGATAATAGAATTTTGCAACAAAAAACTCAACATGCACCGCCGCGCTTCATCCGGCTCAATCAAGACACAAC
>JAJAYH010000480.1 GCA_026786325.1 Alkalinema sp. CAN_BIN05
CTGAAAATCTTGCCAGACAGTGATGGGGCAGAATTTAATGAATTTTTACTGCTGCGGACCTGTAGTCAGCTCTTGAATTTCTTGATTGTCCAAAGCCCAACTCAACCGAAGCATTTTGTTTTTGTTGATTTGCTCTCGAATCTTGGCCCGATCGGAACCACTAGCTTGCTGCTCAAACTAGTACTGATTTGTCGGAAGATGAAGCCATACCTAGAGAAGCGCCTTTCGATTTTGTTTAATCATTACGAATGCCACACTCAAGGTTCGGTGCAATGGCTGGTTATGGCGATGGAGCATCTTAATATTGCCCTCAGTACTAATTTTGGAAAATTGAATTTAGCGTTGGTAAATTCTTTGGCCTAGGTCTCAGGAATTCCTACGCGGGCATGGCTAGTTCTCAGGCATACTCTTTGACTGTTGTGGTTCGCTATACTAGTTACATGATTTCTCCAACTCCGGCCTCAAACAATAACAATCAAAACGATGATCATCAATCTGTTGAAGACGATCGCGCCTTTACTCAGGATGCTGCTCTTGTAGAGTTCTCTGATATTCAGGCTGAACTTAATTATCGACAAGCAAAGATGGCACTTCAAGATCTTGTGCAGCGCGTTGATTTGACGGATTTAGAGCGCAGTGGGTTGGAGCATTCGATCGCGGGTTTGACGGCTATGCTGGACAAGTTGGATCAATCGGTGATTCATATTGCAGCATTTGGGATGGTGGGTCGCGGAAAGTCTTCATTGTTAAATGCGCTGTTAGGGCGGGATGCGTTTCAAACCGGAGCGATTCATGGTGTTACCCAAACCGAACAGTTGGCGGATTGGGATCGCCTTATGACCATGGATTCAGACGCTCATGTTCAGCTTATCGATACGCCCGGAATTGATGAAATCGAAGGCGACGATCGGGCGGCTCTGGCTCAGTTGATTGCGGCACGATCGGATCTTTTGTTATTTGTGGTGTCGGGCGACATGACTCAGGTGGAGCATCGGGCATTGTCGGCACTGCGAGAGGTCGGCAAACCGATGATTTTAGTTTTTAACAAAATTGATCAATATCCCGACACCGATCGTCAGAGCATTTATGAAAAAATTCGAGACGATCGGGTCAAAACATTGCTCTCACCAGATGAGATTGTTATGGCTTCAGCATCTCCCTTAGTTCCAGTGGCCACACGTCAAAGTGATGGGCGTTTGAAGATTGTCATGGAGCCAGGACTGCCCCAGATTGATGCGGTGAAGCTGAAGATTTTAGACGTTCTAGATCGTGAGGGTAAAGCCTTAGTTGCGCTGAATTCAATGCTGTATGCCAATGAGGTGAATGAGCAGATTGTGCAGCGGAAACTTAAAATTCGCGATCGCGGAGCCGATCGGGTGATTTGGAATGGCGTGATCACGAAAGCCTTAGCCGTCGCGCTTAATCCGATCACGGTACTGGATGTAATTAGTAGTGCAGCCGTCGATGTCGCGGTAATTTTGACGTTATCGAAACTCTATGGCAGTGCAATGACGGAAAAAGGTGCGGTGAACTTGCTGAATAATATTGCGATCGCCATGGGAGGCATTACGGCCAGCGAACTTCTGGCGACCCTAGGACTTGGAACCTTAAAAAGCTTACTCGGAGCGAGCGCACCTGCGACTGGTGGCCTATCCTTAGCGCCCTATGTATCTGTTGCGATCACCCAAGCTGGCGTGGCCGGAGTCTCGACCTATGGCATTGGTCAAGTGGGAAAAGCCTATTTTGCAAATGGGGCAACCTGGGGCGATGCCGGACCAAAAGCAGTGGTTTCGCGCATTTTAGATTCGCTGGATGAAGAATCTATTTTGGCGAGGATTAAAGAAGAATTACGGGGGCGACTCAGACCCCCATCACCGTCTAAATAAATTGTCTAAAATAAATTGCTAAATAACAAGCTAGCCGACGTGGTAGCCGCCTTGAGATCGGGCGATCGCAACATCACCATCGTAAAAATATTGCTCAAACTCCAGACCAAATTCAGCGGACCATTTTTGAATAATTTCAGCTTCACCCGATCGATTAATATCGTCGAGAACAATGGCAAAATCGGAGGCTAACACACTCTTTAATGCCGGAAGAGCGGGATAGCGAGAACGACGACGTTTTTCATCGTAGGCGGGCGGTCCATCTACAATCAGAAAATCTATTGTGGGTTCTTTAAGAATCGCGTTTGCTGCCGTCAGGTCATACCAGTGATTCCCATCTAGCGCTAGATGGCAGGGGACGAGCGGCGCTGGAATGAGCGTTACATAGTCGTCAAGTCCCTGGTCTTTTAATAGATTTTGCAGGACTTCTATCCAACCAAGATTATCTTCTAGAGTATATAAATGACCGTGGCCTTGTTGTTTGAGTAGGCGTGCAATGTAAAGGGTGCTGATGCCACCGCCACATTCAAGAATATTATCGCGACGATTGATCACAATTTCATTCAAAATTTTGACTAGACCACTGGGGCGCAGCGCTGACGTACTCCAAGGCAGATAGCTCGTACTAAGGGGTGCTAGAACTTGGATGGCAACGGCATCATGAGACGATCGGTTGATAGAATCGAGCTGAGCGCGCATGTCGCTGGTATTGCTACTGGCATTGCTAAAATTCGATTCGAGCGCATTCAACATTCGGAAGATCCTAGTGGTTAAAGAAGTCTTACAGCATACCGATAAGACGACGGTTGCGATCGGTCGAATTCTGATGCGATAGCGAACAATTATTAAGTCCGCGCCTAGACTCGGGATGGATCTTTTACTATCAAGGAGTGGTTCTAGATGTATTTGCAAAAGCAAGTATCTAGGGGAGTCCGACCTTCACTTTACATTTTGGAGGGGTTTTATGAATGGCGTTTTAAGTCAATTTGGGGTGGTCTGTGCGCTGTTCTTTGGCATAGTCCCAGCGATCGCCCAGCCTCTTAATCCTTCTTCTTTACCGAAAATCGAACAGGGTAAATCGCTTGATTGTCCGGTGACACAGACAGTCCCGACCAATACGCCTGTGCCAGTCGTTTCGGAATCATCAACTCCCACCCACTCTCTTCAAGCTCTTGATGGAGCGAATACCATGATGATCAAACTGATTTACTTGGGGTTGCCAGGGGCTATTTTAATCGGGATTAGCTTGCGAACATTACATCTTCACCGTGAGATTATGCGGCAACGGGCGTTTGTAGAAAGCCTAGAACGCATTTGGCAGCGGACCGTTTCATATTAAAATCTCAGGGTTTAAAATCTCCGGTTTCTTGACCTAAGCATTGGTATCCGATCGAAGTTGAGCAATTTCCGATCGGACAGCCGCGAGCTGAATCGTTAGGTCTTTTAGCTCAGCTTGAACATCAGGCATGACGACGATCGCGGTGGTGGTGATGGTCATGCTGGATGGCTGAGTGTTTTGGGGCCAAATACTATCGACAACTTGACGAGCCTCTTGTTCGGTGGCCGCACCCTTGTCTAATAGTTCTTGAGCAAATTCAGTAGGATTTTGGGTTAGACGAGTCCAGGTTTCGGGAAATGTTTCAGGATTTTTTAGGGTGTCAGCAAGGGTGGTGGTGGTGCCGATCGCAACCCGGAAGCCTTGTTGGAATAGTTCTAATAAAATGTCAGTATTCATGGGTAGGTCGCAATTAAGATTACGAGATAACAATAGGTGAGATTTAAAATGTATGAGATTTAAAACTAGCCACTGATCAACG
Organism: Alkalinema sp. CAN_BIN05; assembly: GCA_026786325.1. Classification (GTDB taxonomy): domain Bacteria; phylum Cyanobacteriota; class Cyanobacteriia; order Leptolyngbyales; family Leptolyngbyaceae; genus JAAFJU01. Next base: position 3,704 of record JAJAYH010000480.1, read on the forward strand.
CCTCAACAAATTCGTAGCCAGAGAATGGGCGTAAATCTTCAATCCCTTCACCAGCACCAATAAATCGAATGGGCAGACCTAGCTGCTCAACGACAGCCAAAGCGATTCCACCTTTTGCCGTACCATCCAGTTTAGTCAAAACAATGCCACTAATTTGTGCAGCTTCAGAAAAGACTTTCGCTTGTTGTAGACCGTTTTGCCCCAGAGTTGAATCTAGGACCAGTAATGTCTCAATTCGGACATCATCGCCAACTTTTTTGTCAATAATTCGTCGAACTTTGGCCAATTCATCCATCAGATTTTTTTTGTTCTGAAGTCGTCCGGCGGTATCAATTAGCAGCAGTTCGGTGCCTCGGGATTGGGCCGCGCTGATGGCATCAAAAACCACAGCAGCAGGATCGGTGTTTTGACCAGGGTTTGAAATCACGTCTACCCCACTCCGCTCGCCCCAGACTTTTACTTGCTCGACCGCTGCCGCCCGAAAGGTGTCGGCAGCAGCAATTAAGCATTTGTAACCCGATTTGCTGGCGATGTGGGTTATTTTTCCTATGGTTGTTGTTTTTCCTGCACCATTTACGCCCGTCATCATCCAGATGTTAAGCTTATCTTTTTCAGGAGAAAAGCCACGTTTATGAACACCTGTGGTGTAAGGCGCATCTAACATCTCTCGGAGGATCTGTTTCAGGAATGCGATCGCTTGGTCTGGAGGCAATACATCTTGAAGGAGTTTAGCTTGGAGTCCCGCGATAATTTTGTCGGTTGCGGCGACTCCCACATCGGCTTGAAGTAGTAGAGATTCGATTTCTTCGACTGCATCTTGATTGAGCGGACCTTGACCTACGAGCGCTTTGAGTCGATTGACTAGGTTGAGACGAGTTTTATCAAGTCCTTGACGTAACCGTTTGAGCCAAGTAATTTCTTCAAGAGAAATATCTTCGACCCGACGACCTTGGCTAGCCAACACTTCAGCCGACCATGAAAATCCATC
>JAJAYH010000481.1 GCA_026786325.1 Alkalinema sp. CAN_BIN05
GGTGGTGAGGGAATTCGTCATGGGATGCAGAGTAGCGAGATTGCAGTTACCTATATCGATCGGTACTTAAAAGGATCAGTGCAAAATTTGGATGGCTACCAACAGGAAATGCATCGGGTGTTTTTAAAATCTTGGACAATTTCTGAAAAGTTAGGATTGAAAAAGTATTTGGCAGATTCCGATCGGTTGGTCGATCGGGTAGTGAACTATCTTCGACCATTGAAACTTGAAGATGTTGTTGATATTTTGTTCTATTATAAATTTGAGAAAGCCTCGAAGGGATTGGGATCTTATCTATGGCGCAAGGTTCGATCGGTCTTGGGCAAGGTTTTTAAGAAAGTCCGATCGTATCTTTTACCTCTAAAATCAAATAAGCTAAAAAACAAATAATCGTATTAAAGTGAACTTAAGGGATTTATAGGAACTTGGAAATGACTCAACTGAAGACAACGATCGGAATTGGGCTAGTGGGAACAGGCTATGCGGCGAAGGTCCGGGCGGAAGTCGTCAATGCAGAGCCTCGGGCTACCTTGGTCGGAGTCGCGGGAAATACTCCCGGTAAACTTACAAAATTTGTCGAAACGCACCAAACTCGGGCTTTTGAGAACTGGCAGGCATTGATTAATTCACCGGATGTAAATTTGGTGATAATTTCAAACTTGAATAGTGAACATGGTGCGATCGCACGGGCCGCGTTGTTTGCTCAAAAGCATGTAGTGGTTGAGTATCCGTTGACATTATCGGTTTCCGAAGCAGAGTCGTTAATTGCACTCGCAAAGAATCAAAATTGTCTGTTGCATGTTGAACATATTGAGCTATTAGGCGGAATGCATCAGTCGTTGATTTCCCATTTACCAAAAATTGGGCAGCTCTTCTATGGCCGCTATACAACGGTTGTCCCGCAGTATCCAGCGCCAAAGAAATGGACGTTTAATCATGAGATGTTTGGGTTTCCATTGATGGGTGCATTGTCACGACTTCATCGGTTCACTCATTTGTTTGGTGAAGTGTCCAGCGTAAATGCCAGAGCAACATATCAGCCATCGATCGATCCGGCTTATTACAATTCTTGCTTATGTTCGGGACAGTTTTTATTTAAAAATGGATTGCTTTTAGATGTAGTATATGGCAAAGGTGAATCGGTTTGGGTGCCGGAGCGTAAGCTTGAACTACAAGGTAGTACTGGGGCTTTGGTGTTTGATGGCGATAGGGGCACGTTGATTCAATCCGATGGCAGTAGTGAAATTGAGGTGCCGGGGCGACGAGGATTGTTCTCTCGTGATATGGCCATGGTTTTGGATCATTTGATTGATAATACTCCTCTATATGTGACGGTTCAGCAGAGTTTGTATACGATGAAGGTGGCAGAAGCAGCGAAACGATCGGCGGAACTAGGGAGAACTGTTGAATTGGGGTAGAGTTTTTCAGGTGATTATTTTGGACTTGGAACTATTCAATGACCTTCATACCCGATTGAAGAGAGCAGAAATCAAAGGCCATACTTTGACGTTGAAGGTAAAGTATACGAATTATTCTCAGGCGACTCGGAGTGTGATGTAAGGTATGGCATTTACGGAGGCTCGATCAATTCAGGACTCATCATGGTGATTTATTGGAGTTTTGGTTTTGGCAGGACAGTCTGTTCGGCTATTAAAAAGTGGGCTGGAAAATTTTCACAGGTGATGGGTGAGAGTGCTATGTTGCCGTTTATTAATCTTGATCCGGGTAAACTTGTGAAGTGAGATGGAATGATTTGATTAGGGTGATTTTATTGTACGATTCGATCGCTCCAATCAATGATTATTTGCGAGATTTCAAACTATAAATGATGCCTGCGATTGACCAATTGGCGAAGGATTGGGCGACGATAATGAAGGCATCGCGAGAATGAGTTCAGCAGGGCTGGTGCCGTTATGCAGCCAAGCGGAAGGCTGTTCGATCGGTTGGCTGGGGATGGCGATCGTGGATTGAGTTGTTTGTTGAGTATTGAGAGTGTTCATCGCGGTTTTGGTTTGTTTGGCGATGAATCAAAACTAAGCTTTTGCCTCAGGCTATGACTCGAATAATACCCAACGTTGCATAATTCCCTCAGTATTCTAGGTAATAACTATGATCCAGATCTTGAATTAATCCAGACGGATGCAGATCAGATTATTGAACAAACTCAACCGCTCTTAGAAATTGCGATGGATTAAATGTTGTAGCCAAACCTTCTTATCCTGCGAGAGGTAATCAATTATAATTTTATTTAATCAACTTATCATCAAAAAGAAGAAAATTTCTATCATGCCTAGAATAGCAATTATTAAGCCTGATGAGTCCTATTCCTTTGCCGACTACTTCAAACTCAACTTTGCTCCCCAAGACATTCTGGCCTATTTCAACGTCTCTCTCCAACGCCGATCGCTGAAGCTTCCCCAGTACACAGGTACACTCGATCGTCTAATTGATCTCAAAGCCCGGATCGAAGAGAGCCTACCCCGCCTCAGCCTCACCAGTGAAATGGCACGACGCGAATTTCTGATTGCACCTGTGCTGACAGATATTCTCCACTACACCGAAGCCACACTCAACATTGAATACCCGATCAATGTGAATAATCAACTAAAAGGCTCCCTAGACTATCTGCTCCAAACTCAAGAAACCTTTCTGATCATTGAAGCTAAGAACGAAGATCTCGAACGAGGATTTGTACAATTAGCCACTGAACTCATCGCACTAGATCAATGGATTGATTCAGAACAAGCAATAATTCAAGGCGCTATTTCGACAGGTAATATTTGGCAATTTTGTCAGTTCGATCGCAACTCCCGTACTATGACTCAGGATCTCGATCTCTATCGTGTACCCGCTGATTTGGAAGATACTCTGCGAATTTTGGTCAATATTCTAGAATAAAAGAAGATCGATTGCCCGAACTTCTCATATTTTGATTGATAACAGTTCTTAGAAGAAAACGATCGGATGCTATATTCCTACTCACTTAGCAAATGTTAAGGATATATTGTCCTGAATAGCTGAGATTAGAATGTTATCTGATTCGTCACCGTGCGAAGTAAAAATTGAAACATTATCAATTAATAATATTGATTTTAAAATCCGATCGCTCAAAGATAGACAACAATTTGACGATCCCGATGGCATTGCCGAAGACATGGGCATTTCATCATCTCAATGGTCATTATTTGGAATTGTTTGGCCATCAGCATTAGCATTAACCAATGCCATGGTTCATTTTGATACCGAAGGCAAACGTGTTTTAGAAATTGGCTGTGGGCTTGCGATCGCCAGTCTCACCATGCATCAGCGCCATATAGACATCACCGCCAGCGACTATCACCCAATGGTCGAAAGCTTTCTAAATGAAAATGTATCGCTGAATGATTTACCACCGTTACCGTTTCAAACAGGCAATTGGTTAACTGAAAATCCATTACTCGGAAAGTTTGATTTAATTA
>JAJAYH010000482.1 GCA_026786325.1 Alkalinema sp. CAN_BIN05
CGCATGAGCACGAACATTTCAAGGGGCGATCGCAATTAAATTGAAAAAGATTAGGGTCATGTCAATTTAAGTTGCCGATCGCACCCTGGATCCAGGCTTGTTATCACCGTAAATATGATTCTTGCTACGATCGCACTTCTGCAAAGATTGCCTCTAGAATCTCCATTGCACCTTGTTCCTTCAGCATTGCGGCGAGCTTTTCACCTAGCTGCTCGGCATCTTCGGGCGCACCGGAAACTTCGTTCTGGACGACTTTCTGACCGTCAAGACTAGCCACCAATCCCTTCAGCGTTAGTTTGCCGTCAGCAATAACGGTATTAACTCCGATCGGAACTTGGCAGCCGCCTTCGAGTTCCCGTAGGAATGCCCGTTCTGCATGACAACGTTGGGCTGTCGGCGTATGTTCCAAGAATTTGATGACTTTAAGGGTTTCTTCATCGCCCTCTCGACATTCGATGCCCAATGCGCCTTGACCGACCGCATGAAGTGAAATATCAGCGGGGATAGACTGGTGAATCCGATCGCTAAAGCCTAGACGAAGCAATCCGGCATAGGCCAAAATCAGCGCGTCATATTCGCCCGCATCCAGCTTTGCCAAACGGGTATTCACATTGCCACGCACGTCTTTAAAGGTCAGGTGGGGATAATGATGGGTGAGTTGCGCTAAGCGTCGCAGAGATGAGGTGCCGACGACGGTTCCGGCGGGCAATGTCGCCAATTGGTAGGACTTCATTGATTCATGCAAGACCAACGCATCAGCGGGATCTTCCCGTTCAGTGACGCAGCCCAACATCAAGCCGTCTGGTAAGTTGGTGGGCAAGTCTTTAAGGGAGTGAACAGCAAAATCTGCGGTTCCATCTAGCATTTGGACTTCGAGTTCCTTGGTGAATAATCCCTTGTCACCGATCTTTGATAGCGGCGCATCCAGGATTTTGTCGCCCTTGGTGCTCATGGATTTGATTTCAAACGTAATTTCGGGAAATGCTTTTTGCAATTCGTCTCTAACCCAATGGGTTTGCACGAGAGCGAGTTGGCTTTTGCGGGAAGCGATACGAATAGTGCGCGACATAATGGTTAGGAGGAGCTGGAATAGCAGTTTCAAACGACTGCCCCCACATTACCGCACCCTGTATCTCCGATCGAACCCTGATGCTGAAAACCTTCGATCGACGCTCAAAACGTTACAGATGGTTGACAAATTGGATGAAAATAACTAGTGATAAAGCCAGGTTGTCCAAGAATATTTACGGCCCGATCGGACCATAATTGATTGGTGAGGATGGGTGTAATACGCGGGGAAGACGATGGCGCTGCCTTTTTTGGGTTTCACTTTAATGCCTTGTCGATCGAAAAAAGTTTCCCCCCCTTCAAAATCGTCATTCAGATAGCCGACAATGCTCACATCTCTGGTAGGAATTCCCTGTTCGACCTCTTGGGTGCGGCTTGACAGCAAAATATTATCAATATGGCGCTTGTATTGTTGGCTCGGCGAGTAACGCAAAATGGAACAGGGTTCGGCTTGGGGAAATTGAACGCCGTAGGTTTTGGCGAGGGTTTCTTGAATAATAGCAATTTTGGTAGTAAGCAGTTGGTTGGCGGCTTTCTGGATGGGGTTCCACCGATCGAGTGGCAAAATCCCGCTATTTCGCACGTCAGTATTAACAGATCCAAGCAAAATCGTCGCCGATTCAAACTGACAAAATTCCGCGACCTCCATCAAGTGATCGCAGGCCGCAGGCTCGACTAGATCCTCAAACAACAAGATCTCCGACCCTAAATTCTTAACCGTATAAGGCACAAAATTTCTCCTCTAAAAACCTAAATCTCTAGTTTCTTCATTCTCTAATCCGCTCAGGAACTAAGAAACTCCCTCCAACATCGATCGGACTTCCATCGCTGTCGCCGGAGCTAGCAGCACTCCATTGCGATAATGCCCCGTCGCGAGCAAAATCTTTGAGTTCTCATCCGTCCATTCAATAATTGGGGCTGGGCGACCGTTGGGCCGAGGTCGTAACCCACTCCAACGACGGACTTGAGTGGCTGATTCTAAGGCTGGGATCATTCCACAAGCCTGGGTCCAAAGTGTATCGAAAGCAGTCGGATCTGGCTTCAATGCGCCGATGGTTGGTTCTGCTTCAAATTCCACCGTCGCACCAACGTAATAGTCGAGATTTTCCGGGTTTTGGTTCACGGGGATCAAATGAACATCGTGGCCCGTGATTATCGGCTGAAATCCTGGGGTTCCGATCGGTTCTGCCATCGTTACCTGAATGGCCTGACCTAACACGGGACGCAGATCCAAGGTTGACATCTTTGCCGATCCTAAGCCAGCCGAAATCACAACCACATCGCTTTTTATGGTGCCCGTTGTCGTTTTAACTCCTGGATTTTTCCCCAAGGTCACGCCTAATGCTTCACGCCCAAATTCAAATTTTACGCCGCGTTGTTGAGCCGCATTGATCAAGGCTTGAGTAAGTATGGCTGGATGAACTTGCCGATCGTCGGGCGAGTATACGGCACCCCAGGCTCGATCGTGGGTCACGTCAATTTGCGGACAAACCGATCGGATTTGATTGGGATACCAAATTTCTAGGCGACGACTTTGACTGGGGCGAATTTTCATCAGCGCTTCCCATTGCCTGCGATCGTCTTCAAAGCGATCGCTCTGATATTGCAACATCAAGATTCCTTGACGGTTATAAGGAATTTCTAAGCCTGTGGTCTCAATGAGTTCTGGAATCACGCGATCGTACCAATCCACGCCTGCCAACCGCATTTTTAGATTACGCCCTTTTTCTTTTTTGGCGATCGCTGCCATTAATAACCCTAGCGCTGCACCTGTTGAAGTTGGGCAAACCCCTGCACCATCGGCTTCCACTGGTCCCGGCTGCCGATCGACAACTGTTATATCAAAGCGATCGTCGCCCGACAATTCGTAGGCAATTGTTGCACCGACAATTCCACACCCGACAATCAAAACCCGCATTTAATCCTCAAACTTATGACCTGAAAGCTTATCACCTGAAAGCTTATGCATAATCTAAAAATTAAAAACGCCACCCGATAGAGAGTGACGCTTTTCGTTAAATTCTGATCAAGTTATCCTTTGGGCAAGGTTGCAAAGAATGCATCGATCGCTTTGTTAAGTTTGGTATATCCCTTCGCTGCGGCTTTATAGTCTTTGTCGATTCCAGCACGATCGATCGTACTGAGCGCATTGGCCAAATCTTTGGTTGCGGCTCTAGCTTGAGCGCGTGCTTCTGGATAGAGATCTTGTGCGATGAATGCCATGGTGTTGCGCAAATCGCCCAAAGGTCCATGGATGAAATTGCGTGCAAAGATGAAATCTTCCTTTTCGATCAAGGTTTCTAGTTCACTGAACCGATCGCGCATGACTTGAACTTGACTTGCGTAAGATTGGATTTCTGCAAGTTGTTCCGTCGAATAGGTCTGCGGTTTCGTTTTCTTCGGCTTTGCGTCTGCCGGATTGACGAAAGCCACACACAGCACCATCACAAATGTAAGGGCAAGGGCCACAATAGACCGAAACTTAGATTTCATGACTGGATTCACTACTTTTAGACACAACAAGCTGGAACAATCCAAACGATCGACTCCGTAATGAAGTGTATCAAAGATGAGGAACCTAGAC
>JAJAYH010000483.1 GCA_026786325.1 Alkalinema sp. CAN_BIN05
ATCGGGAACGCGCCGCCCTGGTCTATCGGGAGCGGTATCAGGTATGTATTCGATTAGTTGCCCCTTATGGGATTGAAAATCATGGTGGGTTTGAGCTACGCACGATGTCCAAACGGTGGGGAAGCTGCACCAAAGCAGGGAGAATTCTACTCAACCCATTGCTAGTGAGCGCACCGAAGGATTGCATCGACTATGTACTGGTTCACGAACTCTGCCATACGCTGATTCACAACCATTCCCCAGACTTTTATCGATTGCTAGAATCGATCGTTCCCGACTGGAAAGCTCGCAGGGATAGTTTAAATATGCGAATCGAACTGAGATCGAGTTGATTCAAAATCAGCTCAAGATTTACAATACTGTAAAAGTACTGATTTAGTATTGTAAAAGGGGTGAACGCAGAAAACGGATAAATCCGTACGCTAACGAATTTTGCTCTGCACCTATGTCAGGAATGAATCTATCATTTGCTACGAGTGATGTCAGAAAATAGAAAAAACTGCTCTATTCTGACAGTTTCCAGCGTTCGATCTGACATCAAGATAGAGTACACCCTAGATTGACAGGCGGTAGCTAATCCGAAAATGATGTCTTGAAACCAGCTTAGGGACTAAGTTTCAGGCTTAACGTACTATTTTGTCCGTTTTCTGCGTTCGCCCGACTAGGAACCCTTGGAGGGTAGCAAGAATACTGGTAGAAATAATGCTTGAGGCGGATTGCATCTCTAACTTGGTCTAGCAGCTTCTTAGGAGGATTTTGCCTAATGTTACAATATGTTGAAAAATTCAGCAGATCCACCTTAAATAGGATGATAGGTGGAAAGTTTCTACTTTTGCATAGGGAATATGCTGAATTTTTCAGTCTATCTACCCGAATTTGGGTTGATAGGTGGTTGAAGCGGACTGCTGAAAGCCTCTGTGTTTAGTTTGAGGTTATGTGCAGCCGCTCAAGCGTACCGTTGGGCTGCCTAAGAGTCAGAGTCTCCTAAGACTAAACATGAACTGTGAGAACAAATTTTGTGGGAGAAGCAAATGAGCGAACAACCGAATCCAGAGAAGATCTTGCAGACGGGTTTGGGCTTTTGGGCATCAAAAACGCTATTAAGCGCAATCGAGATGGGTCTGTTTACTGAACTAGCGCGTGGTCCAGAGTCTTTCGATGCGATCATTGGTCGTCTTGGTCTTCACACACGCTCAGCACAAGATTTCCTGGATGCGCTGGTTGCGCTCGGCTTCTTGGAGCGATCGGGAGATCGCTACGGGAACACGCATGAGACAGATTTGTTTCTCGATCGCCGGAAACCATCCTACATCGGTGGCATCCTTGAAATGGCAAACCACCGCCTATATCCCTTTTGGGGACATCTGACAGAGGCACTCCGCACAGGACAACCTCAAAACGAAGTCAAGCAGGGTGGTGCTGGTCTCTTTGAAACGCTCTATGCCGATCCAGCCCGATTGCAGGAATTTCTTGCTTCTATGACTGGCATCAGTCACAGTGCCAACCTGGCGATCGCTCAGGCATTTCCTTGGAAGGAGTACCAGACATTTGTGGATGTGGGCACCGCGCAAGGTGATCTAGCCGCGCAAATCACGCAAGCGAACTCCCATATGCGGGGTGTGGGGTTTGACCTGCCAGAAGTGGCCCCGATCTTTGAAGAGTACGTGAGTGCTCTTGGTTTGCAGGATCGGCTGACGTTCGTGCCTGGTGATTTCTTCAAGCAAGACTTACCTAAAGCCGATGTGGTGCTAATGGGGCATATCTTGCACGATTGGGATCTACCGACCAAGAAGATGCTCATCGCCAAGGCATTCGATGTCGTTCCCGAAGGTGGTGCCCTCGTGGTCTACGAGGCCATCATTGATGATGATCGATCTCAGAACGCCTTCGGATTGATGATGAGCCTGAATATGCTCATTGAGACACCTGGGGGATTCGATTACACAGGGGCTGATTGCTCCGGATGGATGAAAGAGGCTGGTTTTTCTGAGACGCGGGTCGAACCGCTTGTTGGCCCAGACTCGATGGTGATTGGGATTAAGTAGCGAGATGTCTATCACTAACCAGCAGCCGAACATGTCGGTGGAGCTGACAGCCTTAAAATTCTGGTACTAAGTTACAGCTTGTGCCTGCCGCCGCTCATCTTCACCGTTAGTCTACTTAACTCTTGATCTACTTAACTTTCAATCTACTTCATGCGATCGGTTATAAATTCACGCATTTTATTTTCTTAGGAGCGATCGTTATGTTTTTACAAGTTCATCAATTGTCTAAACAGTTCACCACAAAGCAAGGTCCGCTGGCCGTGTTGCAAGATATCAATCTTTCTATTCAAGCAGGGGAGTTTGTTTGTGCTGTGGGGGCTTCTGGGTCGGGGAAATCAACCCTGTTGCGACAGATTGCGGGATTGGATCAGCCGACATCAGGTGAGGTTCGCATTGGGGGAAATCGTGTCACGAGTCCTGGTCCCGATCGCGGCATGGTGTTTCAGCATTACACGCTTTATCCCTGGATGACGGTTCAGCAAAATACGGAATTTGGGCTTAAGCTTCAGGGTGTTTCCAAGAAAGAACGGCGGGAACGGGCGAGCTATTTTCTGCAAGTGGTGGGACTGGAAAACTTTGCAAAAGCTTTACCCCGTGAGCTTTCCGGTGGGATGAAGCAGCGGGTCGCGATCGCCCGATCGCTGGTCTCAGAACCGACGATGTTACTGATGGATGAACCCTTTGGGGCACTGGATGTTCATACAAGGGAAACGATGCATCAGTTTATGCGCGAGTTGTGGGAACGAACGAAGGTGACGGTGTTTATGATTACCCATGATATTGAGGAAGCAGTGTTTTTGTCCGATCGCATTTTTACTTTGGCAAATCGTCCGGGACGGATTCAAAAAGAGTTGACCATCGACCTGCCCGATCGCGATCGCGGGATTAAGCGCCACCAGACGTTCCATGGTTACTGCGATGAGGTTAAGACACTCCTACGGACACCGATCGAACTTCTGTAAACGATCTACAGGCTTATATTTAAGGGTTTGGGAGAGTTACATCATTCGCTTACGAAACTGTTTTCGGTGGCGGCGCAGCACGGACTAACCATCAAGGCTAATCATGAGTTCTTCGAGTTCACGATACTGGGCTTGATTGTTTTTTCCACCAGTGGGCTAAGCAATCGACGATGAAATCCCTGGTTTCTACCGATTGCGATCACCGTTTTGCCCGTAGTACTTGAGCCGCTGTTAGACTTAATCCTGGAAATGTAGAGGAGAGAATGATCTCATTGCCTGTGAAAGTTTTGAACTGATATTCGCCCGCCGTCAGAATTCCAACTTGCACCCATTGCCGCGAAGGGTCAATCCGCCACATCTCACAAACGCCGATCGCAGCGTACTGTATTGGCTTGTCTCGATAGTCTCTGAGGTAGTTTTCATCAGTTTCTTTGCCCGGTGAAACCACTTCCACCAAAACTCTAGGCGGTGGCATTTTTGGAGTAATCGTTGCCCGTTTTTCAAGCAAGGTGATATGAATTTCATCCAACACAGTCAGGTCTGGAAAACGAGTGCGTGGTCTTCCAGGAACAGCAACCTCAACTTTTCCTGGTCGAAGAAGTTCCATCGGAACACCTGCTTCTAAGAGGACGACAAAAATAAAGTTAGCGATCGTGTCATTGAAAAGCGATTCCGTCATGACTTCGACGAGTTCCCCATCCCAATATTCATAAAATCCTTCTGGCAAATCACATGGCTCCGCCGCTAAATAAGCTTCAAAACTTACAAATCGTGACTTAGTAAATGTCATACGATCGCTTTCCTCTTCGCTATGAGTGAACAGCTCTTGAATTATAACCTGCTCATCATTAGTGCAGAGGACTCGTTTGCGCACTCCAAACCCGTAAGATTAAAGGTGATGTTTTGTGAGGTAGTAGTCGGTGAAAGCTTTATCCCTTCTTGGTTCAACGGGTTCGATCGGAACGCAAACCCTGGACATTGTGGCCCAGTATCCAGACCAATTTCGCATCGTGGGCATGGCCGCAGGTCGCAATATCACGCTCTTCGCTGAACAAATCCGCCAGTTCAAACCCCAAATTGTCGCGCTCCAAGATGAAACACTTTTGGAGGATCTAAAAGCTGCGATCGCCGACGTTCAACCGCAACCGATTATCCTGGGGGGCCAAGCCGGAATCGTCGAAGTTGCCAAGTATGGGGATGCTGAAGTCGTGGTTACGGGAATTGTTGGTTGTGCTGGTCTCTTGCCAACCATGGCCGCGATCGAAGCCAACAAAGATATTGCGCTGGCCAATAAAGAAACCTTGATTGCCGGCGGTCCCGTAGTTCTGCCGCTGGTCAAAAAACATGGTGTCAAACTGCTCCCGGCTGACTCTGAGCATTCGGCAATTTTTCAATGTTTGCAGGGTGTTCCCGATCGTGGCATCCGTCGAATTTTGCTGACAGCCTCTGGTGGCTCATTCCGCGACATGCCTATAGAAGAACTAGCCAATGTCACCGTCGCCAGCGCCCTAAAGCATCCCAATTGGTCTATGGGCCGAAAAATTACAATAGACTCCGCCACCTTAATGAACAAAGGGCTGGAGGTAATTGAAGCGCACTACCTCTTTGGCATGGACTACGACCACATCAATATTGTGATTCACCCCCAAAGCATCATTCATTCGCTGATTGAACTTCAGGACACCTCTGTTCTCGCGCAACTGGGCTGGGCTGATATGCGATTGCCCCTGCTTTATGCACTGAGTTATCCCGATCGTCTCCCCAC
>JAJAYH010000484.1 GCA_026786325.1 Alkalinema sp. CAN_BIN05
GTAGTGTTCTTGGTCGGGTGAGTCCGTATTCGAGGCTTTATTGAATACGATCGGCGCGGACGATCGACTGATGGTGCGTGGTTTAACTAGTAAATTTGTTGCGATTGGGGGGGTGCCGCCAATGAGGGGCATGGCGGTTATTGGTGATGTTGTACGATCGGCATTTGGGTTTTCGAGGTTTGGTGATTGAAGTGCTGCGATCGGCGGAGTGCCCCAGAGTGTTTCAAGCCTGAACCACGGCTCGTTGGTCAAGCGGGTTTGATTATCGCCGCGAATGTAGTATCTGCGGGACGGGCCAAAGAAATAGTGAAGGGCCGCTTGGATCAGGTTTGGCAGCTCTTTTAGGTTGGGAAAGTCTCTTAGGGTGGGTAAGTCTTTTAGGTTGGGGAATGAACAGAAGCCGAGGGCTGATGGATTGGTCCAGAGGGTTGGAATGGTGATGGAATAACGTTTGAACTGAGCTGCTTGAGGGAGTGAGCTGTTGGTGGATGTTTGGAGTGTGCGCGATCGGACCCAGCGTAGGTACATGGCAATCTCGTAACGAATGCGATGTTGAAGCTGTGCTTCTTGAGTGTCTGAAAGGAGATCCAAAACCTGTTGATCGCTCGTTACTAGGCTAACCCGTCGGTCACTTAACCGAGACGCTACGCCTTGAATACTGAGGCCAGAGGCGAGGGCTACGGTGAGGGCATCGGCAGTGCCTACCGTGGTTGGGGCTATTTGGCGTTGGGTTAGGGCGGTTAAGACGCTGGTGAGGGGCGCGTCACTGGTGAGGTGAACCAGCTTGTTACTAGGGTTGGATTGGCCCGATCGTAACCATCCCATGATTCCATCTGTTGCTTGAATTTGTTTTCCTACGAGTTCAGCAGCCTTAATCACCGCGTAAATCGGATACATAATGGCTTGAACACCGATCGTCAATGCTGTTGAAACAGAAAGTTTCACCGTACGCCAGATGATGCCTGTTTTGTCCTTGGCGGTCTGGAGTTGACGGTTTAGAAAACTCAGAAGATGACTTTGGTAAGGGCGATCGGCTGCCATGGGAGAATGGGGGAGTAGGAATGGTGAATTAAAAGTGTGGATTGAGAGTTGAATTGATTCTTCTAGTTTACGCGCTTTTGCTTGACAGGATATGTAACGTACTATGACAAAATTGATTTTTTCTGTTGGGTCGGCGATGGGGTTTCTTGAAGAGTTGGTGGGGCGGTTGCGATCGCAGTGTGTTGTGGATGTGATGACGGGTTGGCGATCGGTGGATGGCGTTCCGGTTTCATTGAATGAAAAGGGACAGATTGCTTGGGCTAAGGGTCGAGAATCATTTGAATTGGTTCAGCACGTTACGTTGCCAGAGTCTTGTGCGGGAATGATTGCGCGCCTTGGGTTGACTTGGTGGGCGGAGACGGCGGAGGTTTTTGTGGCGGGAGTTCTGGTTCAGAGCGGGGATTTGTTCGATCATACTTGTCGGGTTGTGTTGAGTCCTGCCGCGAGTCATCAAACCATTGAAGTTCGGTTAAAGCTGGTGAGTCCGGGGCATGACATTGGGGCATTAATACGATCGTCGTTGATTTTTGAGGCGGCGGATGGGGCTGTGGATGCGGGGTTTGTGGCGGATGAGGTGGAGATAGTTGGGAAGTTTCTGACCGCATTCTATCCGGGTGAAGTTTGTATTTTAGCCAGTAATTTGAGTGCATTAGATGATTTGAATGATTTGGCGGCGATTCAATTGGTGTTGATGGAGTGGAGCGATCGGATTAAGCAGTATAAAATTCAATGTTTAGGTCATGCCCATTTGGATCTGGCGTGGCTTTGGACTGTGGATGAAACTTGGAAGGCGGCGGAACGGACGTTTGTTTCTGCGTTGAATTTGATGGAGGAGTTTCCTAATTTAATTTTTGGGCATACCACTCCTGTTTTGTATGAATGGTTTGAGAAGAATCGACCTGAACTATTTGCGAAGATTCAATCTAAAGTGCGATCGGGGCAATGGGAAGCGATCGGTGGACTTTGGGTTGAACCGGAGATGAATTTGATTGGGGGTGAGTCGATTGCTCGGCAGATTTTGTATGGTCAGCGATATTATGCGGAGAAGTTTGGGGCGATGAGTCGGGTGGCGTGGTTGCCGGATACGTTTGGGTTTTGTGGACAATTGCCACAGTTTTTTAAGTTGGGTGGAATTGATTTCTTTGGCACACAAAAGCTTCGTTGGAATGACACAACTAAATATCCCCATGAAGTATTCAATTGGGTTGCGCCGGATGGTTCGACGGTGTTGGCATTGATGTCTGCGCCGATCGGGGAGTGGGTTGATCCGATTAAGATGAGTGATTATTGTTGGGAGTTTGCGACGCGATCGGGATTGCAAAGTTGTTTGTATTTGCCCGGAGTTGGCGATCATGGTGGTGGGCCAACGCGGGATATGTTGGAGATTTTGCAGCGTTGGGGGCGATCGTCGGTGTTTCCGGTGATTGAGTTTACGACGGTTGAGACGTTTTTTGATGAGATTTCGGAGATCCCCCTAGCCCCCTTAGTAAGGGGGGACCGGACTATGAGCGCGGACCGGATGGTAGTGGGGGATCTGAGTGTGGGAGTAGATGTTTTAAAAACAATGAATGATTCACAACATCTCTTAGTCCCCCTTACCAAGGGGGATTTAGGGGGATCCTCCGAGATCTATCTAGAATTCCATCGAGGTTGTTACACCACTCATGCAGATCAAAAAGCATACAATCGGGATTGTGAGAATGCGCTTTATGAGGCGGAACTTTGGTCGTCGTTAGCAGCCTTGACAGTAGGCTTTAAATACCCGGCGGCTGAGCTTGAAAAGACTTGGAAAAAAACCCTATTTAATCAATTTCATGACATTTTGCCAGGAACGTCTATTCGCGAAGTTTATCCCACAGCTAATCGATTTTCCGATCGGGTTTTAATTGATACAGATTGTATTATTAATAATGCAAAAGAACGAATTCTGAGTTCAATTGCATTACCTGAGGCGCCCGATCCTGAAGCTCGATTAATTATTGTATTTAATCCTAATAATTGGACACGATCGAACTTGGTTAGTGTGTTGATTGCGGCAACTCCGACCCAAGATCTTTCGCCCTATTGGCAAGTTCAAACCATTGAGGGTGTGGCGGTTGAAACGCATTCGATTTTTAAGTATACTGGAGACCAGCAAGTTTGTATTA
>JAJAYH010000485.1 GCA_026786325.1 Alkalinema sp. CAN_BIN05
AGCTCTGATTGAACGATGTCTGACCGCAGAATTAGATACGCATCTAGAAGAGGAGAAGTTATCCCCAGAATCAGATGGTCCTAAGAATCGGCGTAACGGACACAGTAAAAAGACGATTAAAGTATCTTGGGCCTTGATCTGTGCCTTGAAGCACCTAGTTTACTCGCGAGTTTGGCAACTGCTTCCCTCAATCTACGCTTTTACGATCCGCTTACTTGTGAGAAACTTCTCAGCTATTCTGAGCTGGCTCATGCTAGGAAAGAGGCTCAGCAAGAAGTTTTATTGGAACGACAAAAAACTGAACTAGAGCGAAAAAAAGTCGATCGTCTTGCTCAAAAGCTTCGATCGCTCGGCATTGATCCAGATACCGTAGATCTCCTGTGAGTCCAAATCAATAGCGTCTTAACTAGTCTAGTAAATAGATCCCGTCATAAAAAAGCCCCGAAGAAGCAAAATTCTTTGGGGCTTTCTCAATCAATCAATTTAATTAAGCCGATGGAATATGGACAGAATGCGATCGGACAATGCCATACCATTCACTCACGCGATCGACATAACCCACTTCTACAACGTAATCGCGAGCTGGAACCGGAACTTCAATCCGCAACTCTTGGCTTAACTCATTGCAGTCATATTGATAGAAGTTTTCCAGTACTTCGCTTTCTGGATTAATGCCCGTCACATCATAGAGACGCAATGCAAAATCCGTGCCGCCTTGTTGTTTTGCATCGAGCTTTTGCACCTCCGTCAGTTGCCAACGGACGACTGCTTCACGGGCATTTTGAGGCGCGATCACAATGCTGGACCGATCGCCAACCAGACTCGTTCGATCCGAGTTTGCCGTACTACCGATTGCTGCACCAGCCGCCACGTTGTCATCAAAAGACCAATTTTGATCCAACGAGAAGTCTCCAGGCCCATCAACAGGAGGGACGGTAATGTTAGGCGCATCCAGGTTGGTTTTAATTTCAGACAGCTTTGTTATGGCCGCATTTTGAACATCCTGTGCCGCCTCTTCGCCGTCGTTCCCCTTCCCTTTCAGGAATTCCCAAGTCGCCATCCCGCCGACTGCAACCGCTGCTGCGCCGCCTACACCCCCGACATTGCCTAAAATTCGGGTCGTACCATCCACTGCATTGCTCACTGCCTCCGTTCCCCGATCGCCCAAATTCAAATCTGTCTCATCGCGAATGTACGGCACACCCTCGTTTTTGTTCCAGTTCTCTGTGGTATTGCTTAGGATTTCAGTCCTATTGTTTGCTGGATTTTCTGCCGCATCGCCTGCTTCAGTCCGTGGATTACCAAATCCAGAATCATTGCGATCGTCATCATCGCCTCGGACCATGGTGTTGACGTTATCGCGCTTATTCGGTAACAACAACAACAGCAATCCAGTACCTAACAGACCTAGGGGAAGCAACCACTTGAGCCAGCCGGGGAAAGGCAAACCAAAGAGATTTCCATCGGTTTCCGCCGCCAAGGTGTCGTTAGAATTTGGAGCCTTGCTTACACCAGTCTTATTCCCTATCCCCGAAGGCTCGCTAGTCGCTGGACGGACTTCAGTGCCTGTGCCAGAGACTTTACTGCCGCCCGCTTCCATTTTGGCGGCTTTCTCACCTGACGCGATCGACACAACGTTATCAGGGCCAGGTTTCTGCACTTGAGCAATGCCCGATTGACGAATCGTACTTTGACCGCCTTTGGTTCCCAGGAAGCCCAGGAAGGCTTTCACGGGGTTGCTCATCCCCCCATTTGTGTCCGATTTATGGACGTAATACAAGGGCTGAGAGAAGGGATACAGGGGACTCGTTGGTAATACGCCGTCCATGGTCAGCATCCGTAGTCCATCTTGACTTCGGGCTTGATTTGCGGGGACAAAGCTAACAGCAGAACCTTTTAGGCTCGAAATCAGCGCTTTCATGCTGGTGTCTTGGAGCTTGGTCGAGTTTTTGCCTGATTCCAAGGGAGCATTTTTGAACGCCGGATAGCCCGCCAATGCTTGACGGGTGTCGCTATTGGTCCGATCGATAAAAGTAATCTCGCCTTTCGCGCCGCCCAATTGTGACCAATCGGTTATGTCGCCTCGGAATATCTGTGCAAACTTTGGAATCGTTAAATCTTTGGTAAACGCATTTTTAGGATTCACCACCACCGCAATTTTATCTCGGCCAATCATTGATGCGACTAAGCCCTGAGCTTTCTCTTGTTCTGTCAACGGTCTCCCGATCGCCGCCAAGTCTGCCCGTCCAGCCAACACGTCTTCTAGTGCTTTTGTCGTGCTCACCTGTAATAGATCTACCGAAGAACCGGGAAACTGAGTTGCGAATTTATTTTTTAAAGCACCATTCATCGACAACATGCTGTTGCTACTATGAACCCGAACTTTTGTGCCTTTTTCAACCGTCATATCGGTGGACGCGATCGCACCTTGTATTGCGGTCGATTGAACGATCGCCGCAGTACTCAAGACACTAAAGGATATAGTCAGCGGGGCGGTAGATGCGACCAATGCACAAACCCATCCAAATTGTCGGGGAGAAAGCTGTTTATTTTGCATCATTTTTACCGAAATACCCCTACTAAAATAGGAAACGTTGTTTACATGCCACCCTTGCGCTGACTTAGAACAAGACCCGCAATACAGCAAACCGTATCAGTCTATGCCATCGTTCAGGGCAAAAAGGCGAAATCGCTACGGATTCATTGTGTCAAAAGAATCCGTAGTCGCACAGATTTTTTAGAGATTTGTGCAATTACGAACCGATCGTACAAAAACTGTCCATGATTTGTAATACTCAACACGTTAGATCTCATTTTAAGAAACGGAACACGAGTTCAGGCTTTTTGCAGATTTAATTGCTCAGTTTCGCTGCATCCTCTCCCCGTCCACCCCTCGAAATCCCCATGACCCTTGCTAGCCCGTCGCCCGCTACCCGTCCCCAAGATAACTCCAAGGCTATCACCCGAGATTATTTCGATCGCATTGCCCCAGAACTCGATCGTTGGAACCGCCGTAATCGATCCTATTACCGGGATCTAGAGGTCTTCCATCAATTCGTTATTTCCCCCGGTGCGAGGGTGCTGGAAATTGGCTGCGGGACAGGAGATTTATTGGCGCAGGTCAAACCGGGCTTAGGGATCGGAATTGATTTTTCTCAGAACTTAGTTACGATCGCCCAAGCAAAACATACTCACCTACATTTTCACTGTCTGGATGCCGAAACCTTCACGCCCGACGACATCCTAGATGGATCAGACGGCCTACCTCTCGCACCCTTTGACTTCATTGTTTTGTCCGGAGTTCTCGGGCACCTGTGCAACATCCAAGCCGTTCTCCAGCGATTACATCTTTTTAGTGGTCCGCGCACCCGCCTGATTCTTACCTTTCATAATTATCTATGGCAACCCCTTTTGACCGCTGCTGAAAAAATTGGCCAACGTCGTCCCCAGCCGCCCCAAAGCTGGCTTTCGATGCATGATGTGCAGAATTTGCTGAGCATTACAGGCTACCAAACTATCAAAACTGGTAGACGTTTTCTCTGCCCTAAGGGGATTCCGTTGGTCAGTCCGATCGCCAACCGAGTCCTAGTGCAACTCCCCGGACTCAATCACCTCGGCCTCACCAACACCATCATCGCCCGTCCTCAGCCACACCCGGAGCGACCCGCCTTAAGCTGTTCTGTCGTGGTTCCCGCCCGAAATGAAGCGGGGAATATTGCCAATGCGATCGATCGCTTGCCGAAGTTGGGGTGTCATACTGAAGTCATTTTTGTTGAAGGCCATTCCAGCGATCGGACCTGGGAGGAAATTCAGCGGGTTGTCCAGAACGGTCATCCCGAATTCAAGCTCAGTGCCTTCCAGCAAACGGGAAAGGGAAAGGCCGATGCAGTCAGATTGGGATTCGATCGGGCGACGGGTGATGTGTTGATGATTTTGGATGCGGACCTGACGGTTCAGCCTGAAGACTTGTCGTTGTTTTTTGAAGTGATTGCTTCTGGACGAGGGGAATTCATTAATGGATCGCGCCTTGTTTATCCGCGATCGGGTGAAGCCATGCCCTGGATTAATAATCTGGCCAATAAATTCTTTAGCCTCGCCTTTTCCTTTCTCTTGGGCCAAACCTTAAAGGATACTCTCTGCGGCACGAAGGTAATTCACCGAGATGACTATGAAAAATTAGTGGCGGGGCGCGAATACTTTGGCGATTTTGATCCGTTTGGTGACTTTGATTTACTTTTTGGGGCGACCAAATTGGGGCTTCATTTAGTCGATGTACCTGTGCGCTATCAACCGCGTGTCTACGGCACCTCAAATATTGCCCATTTTAAAGAAGGTCTTGTTCTTTTGAAAATGTGTCTCTATGCGTCGAAGAAGATCAAGTTCTTCTAAATGGATTCTGTTCCAAAC
>JAJAYH010000486.1 GCA_026786325.1 Alkalinema sp. CAN_BIN05
ATCCTTGTGTGATGGAACCGAGCGGCTTCTCAAGTGGCATAGAAAAATTAACGCGATAATTCACTTGTACCAATTGTAAGCCGAGTTGATGCCATTACCTAACAGATGCAGCAATTCCAAATTCGGAACGGGGTTCAAGCTCTGAAATTTTTGAATTTCTGCCACATAACGTTCGCAATCACCGGACGCTTGTACCCTCTGCAACCAACCGACCATATTGAGCCGTTCCGGTGCATTGCGGTTTTTAGCCTGTGCTGTACGTTATGCGACTTTTGTAAGAGACAAGAGTTTGTCTAACAAGGATCTCCCTTACAAAAGAAGCATGGGTTACTTGCTTATAGACCAGTGCTATTCAACATTCGCATTACCGTGTCAGTAAACTTTTCCCCCCAAGAAACTGACAGTAAACCACAAGATATCATTAACACAAATGCAACACTTACTTGAACTAGTCCAAAGTTATTAAATTCCCCATATGTAATGGGGATAAGCAGTATAAGAATGCCAAGTACAGCACCACCAAGAAAGCGATAGATAACGTTAACAGGTGAACGCTGGTTAAAATCAGTATTGTCAGAGGTTATAAGAGGTTCATTTTTTTCATCAGTGGTCATAATACACTCCCTAATTTGAGGTGGATACTCCGAATCATACAAAACTCATTTTGCTCCTGAAAAAGCTGACATACTCCCGACTTTGCCTAGATTTCAAAAATATTCCAATGATAGCTCAGTGAGGATAATGTCCCCCTTGGCAAGCTAACAACCAGCTAAACCTAAGTACTTCCCCGCCAGTAATCTAACAGGCTAACAATTATATAGACGGAAAGTTTCCGCATAAGTACCTAGATCGAGAATCTTAGACCGACTCTTTCTGTCTAACTCCGGCTTATGGGATCTTAGACGGACAACTTATCCGCATAAGTGCCGAAATTGGGATCTTAGACCGACTCTTTCAGTATATTCCATGAGAAAGAATCTCGCTAGTCTGCCTAAGATCCCAAAATCAGGAATTACATAGAATCGATCGTCCACCCAGAGCCACTCTAAGATTACCTTCTAGAACTCTCGCCAAACTCGATTAGCAAATCACCAAACTCGATGACCAAAGGTCGGTCGTAGACCATCGAACATCCGCAAAACTTGATTGAGCTTATGTTCAACTCGATCGTCCTGCTTATTCAATTTGAGGGCCGATCGCGATCGTTTTTTAATATTGAATCCATCACACTCTGAGTTTTTTGAATTGCTGTAACAGATGCCATCAATTACCATCAATTAATAGATGCAATTCATTAACATTAAAGTGCAGGTTTCGCGAAAATCATCCGTCCGGCACTGGTTTGGAGGGCGCTGGTGACGACGACTTGGATCTCGGTGCCCAGGTAGGGTTTGCCTTCTTCAACCACGACCATTGTGCCGTCTTGAAGATATCCGATGCCTTGGGTGGGTTCTTTGCCGGATTTTAATAGTTTTAAATCAAGCGTGTCGCCGGGTATGTAGGTAGGGCGAAGGGCTTGAGCTAGGTCATTAATATTCAACACAACAATGTCTTGAACCGTGGCGACTTTGTTTAAGTTGTAGTCGGTCGTGAGTAGAGTTCCATTTATTTCTTGGGCGAGGCGAATAAGTTTGTTGTCAACGGTGGTGATGTTGGGGTAGTCGGCGGGATGGATAACGACCCGATCGGGATTTTCGGTGCGCATAGTATTGAGGATATCGAGTCCTCGTCTACCTCGGCTCCGTTTTTGGGCATTGGATGCATCCGCTAGGGTTTGGAGTTCTTGGAGTACAAATTGAGGAACTAGAAGCTGACCTTCAATGAAGTGAGTGCGAAGGAGTTCGTGAATCCGGCCATCGATAATGCAACTGGTGTCTAGGACTTTTGCAGTAGCAGATTGCAGGGTACCGTCGGCGAGGAGAGAAGAGACGCTATTGGGATTAATTAGGCGCAGAACATTTTGGCCGTGGGTGTCGGCTAGGCTGATGCCGAGGTAGGAAAATAGGATGCCACCCATGATGGCCGTGAGAGGTTTGATAAAGGAGAATTCGCTGGGGATGGGAAATAGGAAAATTGGCGCTAGGAGAAGGTTTGCAATGAGCAGTCCCAAGACAAGGCCAACGGCTCGGCTGAGTAGGTTCGCGGCGGTCATGTCCTTGATCTGTTTTTCAAGGCGACGATAGCTGGTTTGGGCCAGAAGACCAAAGGCTGTGCCAAGCAGTCCGCCGAAGGGTGCTATGACCAGACGCAGGGCTTCGGGGTTGGTGACTTGGCTTTGAACGTCGAGTGGAAGAGCTTCGATGCCTCGGTATCCAATGCCTGCGCCTGCGATGATGAATGAGAAGATGATAATTGCGTCGAGCATGGGGGATTTTATGGGGTGGGGCGCAATGATTCGCGTCTCTGAGGAATGCGGGCTGCGGGCATTTTCATGGCATCGCGTTTTTATTATATCGTTTGTGATTGACGGGTAATGTTTCTTGATATTACGGGATGGTAGTGGGATGGATGTGTTATGGGAGATGCAGACTCCGAGGGCCGCTTATGTGCATGTGCCATTTTGTCGTCGGCGATGCTTTTATTGTGATTTTCCGATTTCGGTGGTGGGCGATCGGTTAGTAGGCGAGTCGTCGGGGATGATGGCGGAGTATGTGGGGTGGTTGATTCGGGAAATTGAACTAGAACCCGCTAAAGGCAAGGGATTGAGCAGTATTTTTTTTGGTGGGGGAACGCCGTCGTTGTTGTCTCCTGATCAAATCCGTCAGATTTTAATGACATTGGAGCGGCGGTTTGGATTTGAATTGGGAATTGAGATCTCGATGGAGGTGGATCCGGGAACGTTTGACTTGCCTCGGTTAGAGTCGTGGCGATCGGCGGGGGTAAACCGATTTAGTTTAGGGGTTCAGGCGTTTCAGGATGGATTGTTGGAAGCCTGTGGCCGATCGCATCGGGTAGCTGATGTCTGTCGGAGTGTGGAATTATTGCGATCAACGGGAAATTGGAGTTTGGATTTGATGTCGGGATTGCCGGGACAGACGTTATGGATGTGGCGGGAGTCGTTGGAGTTGGCGATCGAAGCGGGTTCAACTCATTTGTCGGTGTATGACTTGACGATTGAGCCGGGGACGGTTTTTGGCAAGCTGAGCGATCGGGGCAATCTGAATGTGCCACTCGAAGAAGAGGTAGTGGAGATGTATAGGATGACGGCAGAGCGGTTGAGTGCGGTGGGATTTGGGCGCTATGAGGTGTCGAGTTATGCCCGATCGGTTGAGTTTGAATGTCGGCACAATCGGGTGTATTGGTCAGGGTTGCCGTTTTATGGATTTGGTATGGGAGCGACGAGTTTTGTGGATGGGGTAAGGTTGGGACGGGCTAGGACGAGGGCTGAATATTTTGATTGGGTTGGGGAGAAAGAGAAGAACAAGACGGTTCAGGATTCTAGGATTGCGGAGAAAAATTCTGAGGCGCGGGAACGGGAGATTTTTCTGGAGCGGGTGATGATGGGGTTGCGTTTAGTCAAGGGGATTGATCTGGGGCCGCTTGTACATCGGTTCGGGACGACGTTGGTGGATGAAGCGATCGTGGCGTTACAGCCCTTTGTGATCTCGGGATTGGTGATGGTGGATGAGGGTTGGGTGCGGCTTTCTGAACCGGAAGGATTGCTGCTTTCCAATGTTGTTTTGGTGGGATTATTTGAGGCGATCGATCGGGAATAGATTTTTCGAGTACCTTGAGGTGTGTTTTTAGGGCTTTTGGGATGAAGATGCTTTTGGGTTGGGTAGCAGTAACAGGTTTGGTGTTTGGGCTTGGTTCGGTCAGTCACGCGAATCCATCCGATCGGGTCATCTTAGCTAAATCGTCAGGCAAGTCGGCGACTGCAAAACCTCAAAAGAACGGGACTTCAGCAAAACCATCCAAAGCCTCAAAAGCAAACATTAAGGCCGTGAATCATCCCTTTGGTAAATGGTGTTTAGGCTATGGCGGGCTAGACGAAGATCGGCGGCGGACAGTCGATGCATTGACGCGAGTGGCGGGCACAAAGGATTGCGATCGGTTGGTGTCGAATTTGGCGAAGTTGAAGGTGTTGGATTTGACCGGATCTGGAATTTATGACCTATCTCCGATCGGGGACTTGGGCCAACTAGAAGGGCTAGTATTAAGTCAGAACACAATTGTTGATTTGGGACCGATCGCAAAGTTGAGTAAATTGAAATCGATCGTCGTACGCGGCAGCCGAGTCAAAGACTTATCAAGTTTGAAGGGATTGGCTGAATTGCGCCGTGTGGTGATTGAGGATTCGCGAGTGGAGGATATTTCACCGCTGATCGGCTTGAAGAAGATAGGAGAGGTGTCGATCGCCGGGAATGCTGTGAAAGATATTGCGCCCCTTGCGAGTTTGGGTGAGTTGACGAAGCTGAATGCAAGCCGGACCTTGGTCGAAGATTTGAGTCCATTGACGAGTTTGCAATTTTTGGTCGAGTTGCGTCTAGATTCTTCGTTAGTGCGGACGGTACGACCGATCGTCGGGCTGATGGGATTGCAGATATTGACGCTAAATAATACGCCATTGGATTTAGGTGGGGTTGCTGATTTGGGATCCTTTGTGAATTTGAAACGCCTGGAAGTTTTGGGGATTCCGATGAAGACGAGTCCATGCCCAATCATGCGATCGGGTTCTGTTTGTCTATTTCATCAACGCTAGAGAGGATTTCTAAGAAGTTGTTGACTAAAACAAACTGGTAGCGACTTTGACTTAAATTGTGATAGAACAGAGCCAACGCTCTTATAGAATCTTTTAGACTCATCTAGTCTAAAGATCTTGTTGTTAACTCGCTACACATTTTCATCCCATCAACGTTTAAAATTTCGTTCGTCCTATGGAATCCCTGTCTCCACTAACGTCCCTCATAAAACCATCCGCAAAACCATCTGCCATTCGATCGCTAGATGACGCGGTGAGTCGATGTCAGGCGCTTGGAATGCGTTTGAGTCGTCAACGACGCTACATATTAGAGTTGCTGTGGACTGACCAAGAGCATTTATCGGCGCGATCGATCTACGACAGGTTAAATCAACAGGGTAAGGACATCGGCCATACATCGGTGTACCAGAATTTAGAAGCGCTGTCCGATCAGGGCATTATTGAGTGCATCGATCGGGCTGATGGGCGGCTTTATGGCAACATCAGTGAAGCTCATAGTCATGTTAATTGTCTTGATACACAACAAATCTTGGATGTAAATGTGGAGATTCCGATCGAGATCTTGCAGAAAATAGAAGCCGAAACGGGGATCAAAATCACCGAGTATCGCATCGACTTTTATGGCCATCGTGAAGTGCCTGCGGTTCTTTAGAGGGTGTTTTAAAAGTCGGGGTTGTGACAATTGAGACCCGATCCCCCTAGCCCCCTTAAAAAGGGGGAACCGGAATTCAAGTCATAGTCCCCTTTTTAAGGGGGATTTAAGGGGATCGGGTTTTGGATACCAACGAAAGGATCTTTCAAACGTCCTCTTAAGCAAATTAACAATCTAAACTACAAATAAAGCTGCAAACCGACCCAAAAACTTCCCGATCGGTGTGTCTTGGGCTGGAAAAATCTATTGAACCGTGAGTCGTGCAATAAGTGAAAACGCGGATCAAAAATTGCGATGGTCCAGAATAGAAAATCCATGTTTCAATGGGCATCAACTCGAATTTTCCGTGTTCCCCGGCCACAGTTCAGTCCCGTTTATCGCCCCTGTGAATGAGTCAATGAATCATGGTCATCAAACCTTCCCCTTCTCTCTTTAATCGTATTTTTTCGTCAAAAAAGCAATCGGATGACCTGATCTCGTCTGATGCTTTTGACACTGCTGTGGATCTCAATCCAGTGGATGAGCTTGTTATCGATCGTGAGTTTGTCACGACCATTCAGCCGCCCCGATTGCGACAATTAGAAGAGGCTCGATCGGCTCAAATTCAGGCGTACCGAGATTCTTTAGCTATGGCTCCAGCGGACTCAATAGCTCGGCCCGATCAGTTCGGTGTGACTCCTGAAGATGACTTTGCGGATGATTTTTCAGGTGCCTACGAGTGTGACGGGTCTGAACTTGAGACTTTCCCTGTATTACCTGTTTCCCGATTAAGACGCGATCGACGCAAGACTCGAAAACTGGCAAAGGTAAGAGCACGTCGAAAAATATCCTTGAAGGCTCGATTGTCGGGTGTAGGCGTAGGGGCTGTGCGGAGTGCAGGGCGGGGCGTGCTATGGACAGGAGCATTGTTGAAGCGGCAGTCTAAGGCTGTTTTCGATCGCGTGTATCCCTACATTGAGCGGCAACGTTGGACGTTCATTTTGACGGGAATTATTGCTTTGACCGTGGGCACGGGATCGGCGGCGGTGTGGTGGCTGTCCAAGGTGCCTCCCGTGGCGGACTGCGGTAAAATCTCGTCGTGGTCGCCAGATAATCAGCGCTTATATTGTTCGCAACTCGCAGCCCAGTCGGGCAATGCGGATGAGATTGTGAAGGGCATCGATTTGGTTAAAGATTGGGATAAGCTGCATCCGCTTTATGGCCAAGCGTCTCAGTCCTTGGCGGCATGGTCGGATCAGTTGATGGTGGTGGCCCGCGATCGGTTAGATAAACAGGATTTGGATGGAGCTATTGCCCTGGCTCAGCACATTCC
>JAJAYH010000487.1 GCA_026786325.1 Alkalinema sp. CAN_BIN05
AACCAAGCCCGCGCCCACAGCCCTTCGTATTCAAATTCTCCCATATTATGCATCAGCGCCATCATTGACTCGTCCGACTGATCATCATCGTAAGACATATAGCTGACCTCCAATCCTGCATCCTGAATTTGCAGGCTTTCGGCATTGAACGCGCCTAATTTTCCTAAATAAAACCAAGAATTAAAGACTTCTTCCAGATACTGCCGCTCTAGTTCAGATGGCATCATAGGAAACTGAACCCAAATCCAAACATTAAATGAATCAAACTCGCGGAAAGAAACTTGCATAGATTCAAGAGACAATAGGGCAAAAAATAGCGTCAATCCATAAACTAACCGCGCAGGGCATTCATGGATTGACGCAATCTATCTTACCGCTCGGATGTATCGGATGTACCGAATCGGCTGATTAACCTAATTGGCCGGACAGCCCGGAGTTTTTGCGGCAGCTTTAGGATCGGCCCCGCGCAGGTCATAACAAAATTGGCCAATCAGGGACGACGTTAAATAATCCTTTTTGGCTAAGGCTTTTTGGAACCATTGAACACTTTCTAGTTTTTTGTTCTGTTGCACCAAAATTTGTCCTTTCAGATAGTATAGTTCAGGGTTTTCGCTGGGAGAACTCAAAAGCGCCCGATCGACCGCCGCCAGAGCCTTATCCTGTTGTTTCATATCCCGAAAGCCCCAGGCCAAAATCCGATCGGCCACATACTTCGGTTGTTTGATGCCCTCAATTCGAGCGATCGCAGCCCCCGAATCGGACAGTGGTAGATTGACATTGATCGCCAACATCAAATCCATAGAGCCTTTCAGCAGATTGAACTCAGGGTCATTTGGCGCAAGCTTCTCCGATTCCCCCAATGCCTGAAATGCATTCGTCAACTTGCCCAGTGCCTCTGGTGTTCCTTGGACAATGCCTTTCGTTGCAATAATGTGGGCGCTCTCTAAGAAATTTCCCACAGCAAAATACAGCTGGCCTCGTGGCTTATCTTTCTCCATTAGCTTTTTCGCCGTTTGCTGGGTTCGGATGGCAGCCTTTGCAAAGCCATCGGTATCCCCTTTACTGGTGTCATCTTGTTTAGAAGATTGGGCAAATAAGAGCGACGCTTTTAGCGCATAAAGCAACGGTTCATCTGGGTCTGCTTGTTCGGCAGCAGGCAAAAGACCTTCAGCTTTTTTGTAATTGCCCTCATCAAAGATTGCTCGAAACACCTTTTCTGTCGCATCGCCGATCGGTTTATCACGACCAAACGGATCCTTGGCCCAAGATGGAGCAGCGGCAACGGTCCCCAGCATCACCGAACCCAAGGTAAGAACAGCAAATGATTGAGAAACAAAACTATGGCGTGTCATATAAAGATGTCCATCTTGGACTGCAAGAATGTTAATTAGAACTCTAAGAATGAATTCTAAAGCCTAGGGACGATTAATTTCTCGCACGAGTTCCCTATACCCGATCGGATGTCCGCAATCTTTATTGCACGTCTCCCCGTAATGGATCGTCTTCGGAAATATTGTCTACACTGGTGGATAGCTCTGCATTAATTCCATCAATTGGCGACGATCGCTCCTCAAGCTTCATCATGCTCCACATCCGAAACCTGTCTTATCATCCCACCGCCTCAATCCAGCCCATTCTCTCGGGAATCGATCTAGATCTCCCGGCTCAACAGCTCGGAGTCATTGTCGGGCCAAGCGGATCCGGAAAAAGTACACTAATGGATATTCTCGCGGGGCTGGCCGAACATTCCAGCGGATCTATTTTTTGGCGTGAACAAGAACTCAATCTACTGTATCTACAACAGCTTTGCGGCATTGTCTTTCAGTTTCCAGAACGACACTTTTGCGGCGGCACAATCCTCGAAGAACTCCGCCTCGGTCATCCCGATCTCACCAGCGATCGGGTCCGAAAAGCACTAGGTGAAGTCGGGCTTGGCGATCTCTCCCTGCAAACCTCCCCCCATGCTCTCAGTGGTGGCCAACAGCGTCGTCTTGCCCTCGCCGTGCAGCTCATTCGTCAACCTCAAATTTTGCTGCTCGATGAACCCACCGCTGGATTAGATTGGTCAATGCGACGGCAACTTGTGAGTTTGTTGGCTCAGCTAAAAACGCAGTGGACCTTGCTAGTCGTGTCTCATGATGCGACGGAACTGTTGGAAATTGCGGACTGCGCGTGGCAGATTTCTAATGGAAAACTAAAAGAGATTCCTGTCGCTCAACTCAAGGCCCAACTGATGATCACAAATTCGATCGGCGCAAAAGGGTAACAGAGTGAGATAGTGATATATCGATCGCGCATTGCAGCACGCTTGGCCCGATCGTATATGCACTTTGCCGAATCGCCCCCACCATGGATTCTCTTCCCATCAATTCAGCCCTCTGGCAATCCACCTTAAACTGGACCCCGAGTGAATTTCAACAGTCTCAGTTTCAGCAGCTTTATAGCGAAGTCATCAGCGGTAATAAACGGCTAAATCTAACCCGAATTACTAGTCCAGAGGAGTTTTGGGAAAAGCATCTGTGGGATTCTCTCCGAGGATTTTTTCCGGGTACCCATCTTGGTCTAGACCCAAATCACTTGCCTAAGCTGATCGACATCGGTACAGGTGCAGGGTTTCCTGGCCTTCCCCTAGCGATCGCCCATCCCACTTGGGATTTTAATCTTGTTGACTCCACCCGCAAAAAAATCCAATTCGTCCACGAAACCATCCAAACCCTAAAATTGCCCAATGTTCGCTGTTTTGTCGAACGAGCCGAAGCCTTGGGCCAAGATTCCCGCCACCGTGAGCAGTACGATATCGCCACCATTCGGGCCGTAGCCACTGCGACAGTCTGCGCAGAATACTGCATTCCGCTGCTAAAAGTGGGAGGCACTGCTATTCTTTATCGTGGCCAATGGACTGACTACGAGCAGGATGAACTCAAGGCTGCACTCGAACAGCTTGGTTCGGAGTTGCTCCATTGTGAAACCTTCGTCACGCCGCTTACCGAAAGCCGTCGGACTTGCCTGATTTTACGAAAATCCTTCCCGACGCACCCATTTTATCCAAGAGCGATCGGCATTCCCACTCAAAAACCACTTTCTTCGACTCCCATCACCGAATTCGATTAAATTCTATCCGGATCGATCGCCTTTCCAGGGAATAACGTGTGTGTAAGATGCACTCTAACAGCGCCCTCATCTTTTTAACTAGCTTTACCGCTTGAGAAAAATGGGGGGACTTTTTTGCCCATTTACAAGATATTTCCAGGCTGTTGATGCGAACAAATTAGAAATGAGTACGATCGACTGATACAAAACATTACGTAAAATAACTCAAGATGCGCTAACAGCAAGCCTTAAGCCCGTTGGATTGAGAATTATGCAAAGTTTTGCAACACCATCGGAAAACGCCCGAACTCGGTCGAGTAAACTAAACAGTGATCCTAATGTCTGGCTTTTAAATAGGATCGTAATTAAAGGCATAACCTTTGCTATGACCGAATTCTAAGCGAGTCCGCCGGACTACAGATGTTGCAAGCGCACTGATCTGGAGCCTTTCATACTATGTCTCATACCGTTAAAATCTATGACACCTGCATCGGATGCACCCAGTGTGTTCGAGCTTGTCCCACGGACGTTCTTGAAATGGTCCCTTGGGATGGTTGTCGTGCAGGTCAAATTGCATCGTCTCCTCGTACCGAAGACTGTGTTGGTTGCAAACGTTGCGAAACGGCTTGCCCAACAGACTTCTTAAGTATCCGGGTTTACCTGGGTGCTGAGACGACACGCAGCATGGGCCTTGCGTACTAAAGCAGCAGCTTAAATGCACCGCTTTTTTCATTCATGTGGGTTCAAATTGGGGGCATATTGCCCCTTTTTTTCGTCTTATCTCGGTGTTGCGTAATGCTGACTTAGACTTACTGAACTTGGGCTTGATAGAGTTTGACTAGACGATCGACAACTTGATCAATGGTCATCCCGTCTGTGACAACTTCAATTGCATCTACCGCTTGTTTGAGAGGCGCGATCGCTCTGGTGCTGTCTTTTGCATCACGTTCTGCGATCGTCTCAATTAGTTCATTAAGACTTGGAATCGGTTGGCCTAAACGTTCCAAATCCTTCTGGCGACGGCGCGATCGTTCTTCCACCGTGGCCGTGAGAAAGATTTTCACCTCAGCATCCGGAAACACATGGGTACCGATGTCACGGCCTTCCAAGACAACTCCGCCTCGACGGCTGTATTCCCGTTGTTGACGGACGAGGGATTTGCGGACGGCAGATTGGGCGGCGATGGCGGATACATTTGCCGTAACTTCAGGAGTGCGAATGGCTAAGGTAATGTCTTGATTGTTAATTTCGACTTTTTCAGGCGTGAGTTCAATGTGACAAGTGCCAACGAGTTCGGCGATCGAGGGTTCATCCATAATCGAAATTCCCGAATTCATCACGAGCCAAGTGATCGCTCGATACATGGCACCCGTGTCCAAATAAAATAATCCTAGGGTTTCAGCGACTTGCTTTGTGACGGTCGATTTGCCTGCGCCCGCCGGACCGTCGATCGCCATAATGGGTTTGCGAGTCCGAAGCAAAATGTTGTCAATTAAGCGAGTTTTCCCCACTGTTGCCGCGATCGCAAGTAATGCATTTTCTGTAATACAATTCAAAGGTTGTAGAGTTGTGGGTTCGACTAATTCAATATATTCAACTTTAATATCAGATTGCGATTCTAGTGAAGAGCTTACAATTTTGATTAATTCATTGGCTTGATAATGACCTTGTTTAAAATGATATTCAGCTTTTTGTAACGAACCATATAAATTCGTAGCTGTTATGGTTTGTTCTGGAGTCAAATAGGCATTACGAGAACTCATCGCCAGACCACTGGTTTCGCGAACAATAGGACAGCCAATAATTTCGACCGGGAAACTTAGATCGTTAACAAAATGTTGAATCACTGCAAGCTGCTGACTATCTTTTTGACCGAAATATGCCGCATTGGGTTGAATTAGATTCAAGAATTTTGCAACAATTGTAGCGACTCCATCAAAATGCCCCGGACGCGTTGCACCACAGAGTCCTGATGTAAATGAATCGGGTACAACAACCAGCGTTTTGTCGGTTTCAATTCCAGCCGAGCCATCGATCGGAATCCCCAATTCTTCCGGGGTCGGGACAAACAATATATCAACCCCTGCGTTTTTGCAAAGATGTCGATCGGTGTCTAGCGATCGGGGATATTCAGCGAGATCTTCTCTTGGATTAAATTGTAATGGATTGACAAAAACACTCGCCACAACCCAATGATTTTCCTGCCTTGCGCGTCGCATCAGACTGATATGTCCAGCGTGCAATGCCCCCATGGTCGGCACAAATCCGATCGTGCCCTCAGACGACAATCGGCATTGAGCCAAATAACAACGCAACGCCGCAATAGTCGTGAACACGCGCACAGGAATACCCTCTAAAGATCTTGCAATGAAATAGGACTCTACGTCAGAATAGCGAACAACCTTCAGCCTTCATCTTAAGCAAACCCTAAATAGTGTATCCGGTATTTTGACTATTATGGTCTCCACTGGAGGAGATACCGGATCATCTTCGATTGTCAAGCCCCGGCGATGTGTAAATTTCATAGAATCTGAAGGAGGAAAAGCTTACCCATTATCTTTGATTTATACATTCTCTATGAAATTGGCTTGTGCGCTGGGTTTGTAGTCGGTGCAACTAATACCTTGTCAACCCGATTACCATCCATGTCCATGACTTCAAAACGCAAATTCCCCCAATTGAAATGATCTGCTGAATTTGGAATTCGGCCTAAATACATCACCACAAATCCACCAAGAGTTTGGTAGGTACCACGATGTTCGCCCGGTAAATCTTTGTCTTCAAGTTCAATAATTTCTTTGAATTGATAAATTGGTAACATTCCATCCAAAAGCCAAGATCCATCTTCACGTTGAATGGCTTGGGGTTCTTCGAGTTCATCAAATGACGGTAAATCGCCGACCAATGCTTGCAAAATATCAGTTAACGTCACCATTCCCTGAATCACACCATACTCATCAACCACAAACGCAATTTGATTTCCCGTTTGTTTAAATAGCTCTAACAATCGTAATGCCCGAGTACTTTCCGGCACAAAAACCGGAGCTTTCAGGGATTTACTAAAGTTCAATTCCTCGCCATCAATCGTCTCCATCAGCAAATCATAGACCTGCATCACCCCAAGCAAATTATCTAATCCATCTCTACAAACAGGGAATCTTGAATGGGCACTTTCTCGCAATGTACGACGATTTTCTTCGTCAGTATCTTCAAGTTCCAACCAAATAATATCCACACGCGGAGTCATGATGGCACTCACTCGCCGATCGCCCAATTGAAACACCCGTTTCATGATATCTTCTTCCGCCTGCTCAAACATTCCCTCTTCGGTACCTTGTTCAATTAAGACTTTGATTTCTTCTTCTGTAACTTGCGGTTCAGAGGATGGGCGCACCCCTAATAGTTTCAATACTAAATTAGTAGACTTGCTCAGGAGATAGACCACTGGAGCTGTTATTTTTGCCAGAACAGTCATGGGACTTGCAATAACACGGGCGATCGCTTCTGGAGAATTTAAGGCTAGACGTTTAGGAACAAGTTCACCAAAAATAAGGGTCATATAGGTTATGGTCAACACCGCTGCCCCAAATGTCATAGTCTCGGCATAATTAGCAAATGCTGGAACACTATCAAACAATGGTTTATAGATTATTGAAAATGTTCGTTCACCATAAGCACCGGAGATAATAGCGATTAAAGTAATACCAATTTGAGCGGCAGCCAAGAAGTTGTTTGGGTCATTGGCTAGTTTTAAGGCGATTCTGGCTCCTTTGTCCCCTTGGTTTGCTGATTGCTGAAGACGAACTTTCCGCGCAGATACGATCGCAAGTTCTGACATGACGAATAAGCCATTTACAATGA
Source organism: Alkalinema sp. CAN_BIN05 (assembly GCA_026786325.1). Taxonomy (GTDB): domain Bacteria; phylum Cyanobacteriota; class Cyanobacteriia; order Leptolyngbyales; family Leptolyngbyaceae; genus JAAFJU01. The sequence goes on from JAJAYH010000487.1 coordinate 6,952, forward strand.
TCAACAGCAGTATGATCAGAAAACTATTAAAAAAGGAGGACATCGCACGCTACGAAAGAGATTTTTCCTAGTGTATCTGAACATGGGACCGATGG
>JAJAYH010000488.1 GCA_026786325.1 Alkalinema sp. CAN_BIN05
AATCATTTGTAAAATCGATCGGCCCACTGCGATCAAAATCGGCATCGCAAGGTCAAGCCGCTGCCACACTGAAAGCCCGACGGCTCCCACGACTAATCCTAAGCTCCATAGTAGTTGCTCTGGAGTATCCATAAAATCAAATCCCTAGTCTATATCTAAAATTCTAATTTGTTTCGCCCTCTATCCTAGAGTAAAATTGAGCTAATTGTTCAAGTGCTGGTTTGGAGTAGTTTGGGTATGAATGTTGCGATCGTATCGATATCTAGCGCAGTTTTGGCTGTTGGACTATATTGCGGGCTGATGGGTGCTGCTTCGGTGCCGACCGCTACAGCTAACACGATGATGGACCGATCGTCATTCTCCGCGACTACGGGGATTAAGATGATTCCCCTGACCCAGCTTCCGCCTGAAGCCAAAACTACACTCGGTTTAATTCAGCGCGGCGGGCCGTTTCCTTATCCGCAAAAAGATGGCACTGTTTTTGGTAATTTTGAGAAGCGATTGCCTGTTGCGGCGCGGGGTTACTACCGGGAATATACCGTTCCAACGCCCGGTGCTAGAAATCGCGGGGCAAGACGAATTATTGCCAGTCAACGACGCGAGTACTATTACACTGGCGATCACTATGCCACCTTTGCAAAGATTCAGCTTCCCATTCCCAAGCGATAATCCCAAATAGTAATCAATTACGTTCTGTTATCCCAGCTAAATTCAGGAGCTATTTCAAATGACTATTTCTTCCCATTTACCGACTCAGGAATTCTCTTTGGATGCTATGGAGCAACTTCCGGGCTTTTATTCCATTGATACTGAGACCGATCGTCCGGAGTTCATTCGAGATTGTACAGAATGGGGATTTGATGTAATTGAATTCAATGGTCGTAAGGCTCAAGGCGAGACGAGTTACTTTACTGAATTGGCTAAGACGTTTGAATTTCCAGATTATTTTGGTGGGAATTGGGATGCGGTTGCAGATTGTTTGACTGATTTGGAGTGGGAGGAAGGCGATTGCATCATGGTGTTGTATTCCGCTGCCGATCGGTTTGCTAAAGCTGAGCCGTTAAGCTGGAAAACGATGATGGAAATTTGGCAACGTGTAGTTGATCATTGGAGCGACCTTGGTGTTTCACTGTATCTAGTATTCCAAGATTAGGGATTTGATATTCCAAGATTCACGATCGCCCCACCGTTTACCACATATTTATCGCATTATTTTGCCGTAGCTATGACGGACAAAGCCACCTTCGTTGATATTGTTCCAGGCATAAATCCGATCGCGAAATGCTTTCCATTGTTCAAATATCATCTTAAAATCTGCATCCTTTGCTGAATATTCTTCGTATAACTCAAAGGATGCTTTTTCTGCCGCATTCAAAATCTCATCGCTATAGGGACGGAGCTTTACACCATTCTGAATCAAACGCTGAAGGGCTTCATTATTACGCGTATCATATTTAGCTAACATTGTTATGTTTGATTCATAGGCCGCTGTTTGAATCGCATCTTTGTATTCTTTCGGTAGTTTCTGCCATGCTTGAAGATTGATTTGTAGTTCTAAGGTTGGGCCGGGTTCCCACCAACCGGGATAGTAGTAATATTGCGCGACTTTTTGTAATCCAAGCTTCTCGTCATCATAGGGACCAACCCATTCTGCCGCATCAATTGCTCCAGTTTGCAGTGCTTGAAAAATCTCGCCCCCCGGAAGCGTTTGGACCGTCACGCCTAGTTTGCTCATCACTTTTCCGCCCAGTCCCGGAATCCGCATTTTCAGACCCTTCAGATCATTCACGGTCGAAATCTCTTTACGAAACCAGCCGCCCATTTGTGCCCCAGTATTGCCACAGGGAAATTGAATCACGCCAAACTTCTTGGCATAAAGTTCCTGAAGTAATTTCAATCCGCCGCCTTCATAGAGCCAAGCATTCTGTTGTTGAGCATTCAAACCAAAGGGAAGAGAGGTTCCAAAGGCTGCTGCGGGTGTTTTGCCGACGTAGTAATAACTGGCAGTATGACCACAGGGCACAGCACCTTGAGACACAACATTCAAAACTTCCAGTGGCGGCGCAATCTCGCCTGCCGATCGGGGTGTAATGTTAAACTTGCCCCCTGTTAAGGCGGCCAGCCGATCGCTAAAAGTCGTCGCCCCACCAAAAATCGTATCCAATGAAACAGGCCAGCTTGTCGCCATTTGCCAATTCAAAGTCGGAAGCGCACCCGTCGAACTGGATTGACTTCCGGCACCTCGGGTTCTACAAGCGGTCAGGGCAGTCCCGGCTGTGGCGCTTGCTAAGGCGGCTTGTACAAACTGTTTACGTTTCACCGATCGACTCCTTCACTCTGAAACTGTGGAGATAATAACTCCTTGATTATTCTAAAGTATAGGAGAACTCTGTTTCATAATTGAGATAAAGATGCTGCCCTGGACACATTAATTGGATGGAAAATTAATGATGAATCTTTGATGATGTTGGAATTTTAGGGCCGAATTTCCGGTATTTTAAAGATGATGAGGGGAAATCCCCAGACTATTTTGAGGAATACCCCATGACTGATAATGCCCTGCCCGCTGTGATTCAGGCGATGCTTAAGCCGGATTTTTATCCCCATGCTGTGACTGAACCAATTGAACTGATTCAAACGCACATCTCCTATGTATTCTTGACTGGAGACTATGTTTACAAACTTAAAAAGCCTGCTAATTACGGGTTTCTAGACTTCTCGACACTTGAAAAACGCCAACATTTTGCCCAAGAAGAAGTACGGCTCAATCAGCGCGGGGCCGGGAAACTCTACCTCGGTGTGGAATCTGTGACCCAAGTTGACGATCGGTTCCAAATCGGTGGTGATGGCGTGGTGGTGGAGCCTGCGGTAAAAATGCAACAGTTTCCGCAAACAGCGCTATTGAGTGAAATGTTTGATAAAGGTGAACTCACGGACGAGTTGATTATCACTTTGGCTAAGGAACTAGCAACATTCCACGCGAAGTCCGAAAGCAACGATCATATTCGTACCTTTGGAACTGTTGAAGCAATTCGTCAAGCATATGATGAAAACTATGCTCAGAGTGTTGGGTATATCGATCGTGCCCAAACCCAAGCACAGTGGGATGAAACTAAAGCTTATAGCGATCGTTTCTTTGTTGAGAAAGCGGCTGTATTTGAATCTCGTGTTGGTGCGGACAAAATTCGAGAATGCCATGGAGACCTTCATTTACGAAATATTGCCTATTGGCAAGGCGAAATGCTGCTATTTGATTGCATTGAATTCAATGAGCCATTTCGGTTTGTGGATACGATGTATGATCTGGCATTTGTTTGTATGGATTTGGATGCGCGGGGCCGATCGGACTATGCAAATCTATTGCTAAATACCTATTTAGAACAGACTGGAGATTATGAAGGTGTGCAGGTTTTGCCACTGTATCTCAGCCGTCAAGCCTATGTCCGCGCTAAGGTTACATCATTTTTATTAGATGATCCAACCATTCCGGCTGATGTCAAAGAATCATCTGCTAAAACAGCGGCGGATTACTATCGTCTGGCCTATGACTATACCGCTGCTAAAAATGGCCGATTGATTGTAATGTCTGGGCTTTCAGGTTCAGGTAAAAGCACGACAGCCAAGGCGATCGCTCGTTCCCACAATGCGATTCATTTACGATCGGATGCAG
>JAJAYH010000489.1 GCA_026786325.1 Alkalinema sp. CAN_BIN05
AACTTGTCATACACCAGTGGGAGTTTAATCCGATCGGCTTCCAATGACTCCAACAAATCTGGTAGTACATCGCTCCAATGCAAACTCAAACTCAACAAATCCGTCAGCCGCTCAATTGATTGAAGATATTTTGCTAGCACAAGCTTTCGCTGATAACAAGCGGTTTGCCAGGTTACTTGCGGCGTTACGGACGGATTTCCATCCCGATCGCTGCCTACCCAAGACCCAAACCGACAAAAATCGTACTTGGGCAATCGCATCTCAGGGAACGAGGTCTGAAGCGATTGCTGGAGCCGAAGATACAGATTCGGCACTGCGTCAAACAATACCTCTTCAAAATAATGCAGTGTGTAATCGACCTCATCGAGGACCGTTGGCTTGAACTGGTGTAGCTCATCAGTTCGCCACCACAACCGAATCTCTTCGGTCAACCGATCGCGCCAAGACCTCGCCTCCCAAGAATCAGCACTCACATCAGGATTTGTCTCTAACCGATCGAGTTCTCCCAAAATTGTCGAGATCCGGCGTTGCTTATCCCGAATCGTATGTCGCACAATTTCGGTCGGGTGGGCAGTAAACACCAGCCACACTTCCAGTTGATCTAACAATTGTTGAACATGCTGGGCCGGAACATTCAACGATCGTAATCTAGGAAACAACCACTGAAATGTTCCCATAGCTCGCCGATTACTAGACCCGCTCTCGATCGGCGCATTAGCATTTCCATCAGACTCAAGACTATTGCTAGCATGGGGAGTCTCGTCCATGGATTGCGTCGTAGCCCAATACCCTTCCTGCACCTCGGTGGTCAGTCGGCTTTCTTGAGCCGATCGATAGAGTTGTTGTTGATCTCGCTGTTCGTAATGCTGTTCAACAATATTAATAATCTGAAAATACAGCGCAAACGCACGAGCGGCACGAATTGCCTCGTTCAATTCCAACTTTTCAACCAACGCCAGGGCATTCGACTCAGCAGAATTAGCCGCCTGACCTTCAGGTGAACAAAGCTGGAGAAGCTGATTCAGCAAATCCACCAAATCCTGACCACAATCTTGACGCAAGACTGATTCCCAGAGATCTTCCACCATCTTCACGCGATGTCTCAGGAAGAGCGCAGAGGTCGTAGCGTCTTCTGATGACTCTAAAAAAGAATTCTCTAGGGCTGCGATCGGGGTCGCACGTTCATCAGACGAAGGACGAGACACACTCATAGAAGGAAGAAACTATCGATAAAAATCTGAATCTATTATAATTGCCTACGGTAGATTTATCTACTCCACTCGCAGATCAGGATTATTTTTGATCATCCTTCGGCTCTAGCGGAAAGGTCAAAATCGGCAACCGATCGCCCCGAAACAACTCCTCACTCAACTCCCCCACCTCTAACGTCGCCCGAGCCAAGCCCCGAGTCACCAGAATCAGCGCAACCACCGGAATTGTCGTCAGCGAAATAACTAAAGAAGGCATAGCATCAAAAAAAATAGTTGTCCCTTACAGCTTAAATGATTTCCAAAAATCGAAAAGAGCAGAATCAGAACTAGATCTCCATCGGATCGATCGTAGAAACAGGGTGTATCATCGGGCAAATTGCACCCCATCTCAATTCCTGAAATTTCCAATTCCTCATTCTCAATTCCCTACTACCATGCTGAACGTGCCTGAACGTCCCCCATCTACTAGCGCTTATTCCTCCCGATCGAAACGCCTCCTCGGAGCCTGGTTGGGTTCGGCTTTGGGATGGACCGACGGACGAGTCCAGGTGAAGCAGCGAGGGAACGTACTCCATGTATTGTGTGAAAGTTCGAGTGGTCCCGATCGCGCCAATCTCACCGATCGACTCCTATGTGCCCTAAATGCCGGAGGATTTCTACCACAGCTCACCCCAGATGGCCCAATCATTCATCGTTTGATTTTATACGGACGAGTGACCGAAGCGACCAAACCAAGCTGGGGAGAAACCTTTGAGCTAGAAATAATTGAAGAGGGGAATGAATCGATCGCCCACCAGCTCAGCCGACAATTGAGTCGGCACCTCAGTCAATACCTCAGTCAATACGATGTCGCCGTCCGCGTAAAACGTAAAACCATAGACGGAACCTCAGCCTATCGTCTCCATGTCGTTTGCGAATCAGTTTACAGCCCCGATCCCAACGTCATCGCCGAACCCTTGGCCCAATGTCTACGATCGTTAACCCTTCGGGACTGCCAAGATGCCATTGTCTCCGGCCAAGTCAAAGGCGAAAGTGAACCGGACTGGATGCTGCGCGTAGATTTAACGCCCGCAGACCAAATATTACGATCGCGATCGCAATGGGGCGATGTGGTAGCCATGGAGCGGTTGCTGAAACCCCTGTTAAACGATTGCTGTCAAGCCATCACGGTCAAAATCGAAACCACCACGCTGCATATCGTTTGTCGTCACGATCAGATTACGGTGCCGCAGACCTACGTCGTAAAACGGATTTCTGATTTTCTAAATGAAGTCGCACCCCAAGGGATTCGAGGGGCCAGTATTTATGGCGTAATGAACTCTAACGCACCAGAATCCCAAACCAGTCAAATCACTCACTGGACCCACTGGCTTGACCTGCCTGCCACCGATCGCATCGACCTATCGCCCAGCCCCGAAGACCTGATCAAACGGGGGAGTCTTACAGCGATCGGGCAGTTACTCACCCAACAACTCAATCCAGACCTCGACCAACAACTCGCCACAGGTGGAATCCGGGTGCAGGTGCGACAACGGGAAACTATTCTGCATATCATGACGAATGCCCTAAAAATTCCACCCCAAGACAAAATCGTCGCACAGATCAAAGCTTATCTAACTCCCCTAGGAATCGAAGGGATCACCGGATTCTGCATCTACGGTAGACGGGCTGGACAACCCCGACCCAACTGGCAACAAGGACTAATTCTGGGCCAGTTGCCCAACCAAAAGCGCCTCGTCCCCGAATCTGTCCCCGAATTTACGGCCTCTGATAGCTACGTCGAAGACCTGATGTCGCCGCCGGGAGAAATAGTATTTGTCCCACCCCAGCCCGATCGAAACTGGGGCGAGCAGGTCGAAAAAATCCGAAATGGCGCGCAATGGATCTTACTCAAAACTCCATTTTTTACCCCAGTTCGGGTTAATCAGCGGATCACGTCCACTACCGACGAAAAGCTCGACGGTCGAGTTGCGGTAGTTTGGGTGTTGTTGGGGGTGTGCTTGATGGTCACGGGAGACTGGACAATAGGGCTGATGTTGCGATCGCAGGGATTAGCCGATTTTGCCCGCCAAGAATTGATGGAGAAGTCTAATCTCAAGCCAGAACCCGGATCATTGCAATCCCTATCCTTGAATCGATCGGGCAGTGGGTCAGACAGCAGCGCATTCAATTCATCAGAATTTACCAGTGAAAGAACTATCGGTAAAGCTTCAAAAATAGTACCCCTTAAAGTTGTGCCGTTCAAAGTCTCTGCTAACCCCGCCAAATCCCTTAACTCAACCCCGCTGATTGACCCCGGCCTAGACGCAAACCTGCCCTCATCGCCCCTGCAAGCCAAAGCTGCCGTAGATCTAGCCCGATCGCCTTACCCCAACCTGAACTCACCCCAACTAGACGAACGACTAGCGCTCTACCAACAATATGTCTCGACCTATGGCGTACCCGATGTACTCGTCGTCGGCAGTTCACGGGCATTGCGCGGCATCGATCCCTCGGCCCTACAGGAAGACCTGACCCAACAGGGTAATGGCAGCCTACGCGTCTTTAATTTTGGGGTCAACGGAGCCACCTCCCAAGTTGTCGATCTCGTCCTAAGACGGCTAATAGCTCCCGACCAACTCCCAAAAACCATAGTCTGGGCGGATGGAGCACGGGCCTTCAACAGCGGACGCACCGACATCACCTACAACGCGATCGCCACTTCTGTTGGCTACCGAAAACTTCCCGAACAGCCCATCTCGCCAAAGACCCAAGCGGCGGCGACTGCACAACCCGAGGCTCCAAAATCCCTCAGCGATCGCTACCGAGCCTTAGATGAAGTACTGCAAGGCTGGGTCAACAGCCTCTCGTCAGGAGGCCGCGATCGGGATAGTGTGATAAAGCTAGCTCGGGAGAAAATTCTTGGCCATCCGATCGCAAAACCAAAATCCGATGACGAAACGAGTCTTCCCAGCAACGAAAGCATGACCGATATAAATGGCTTCCTGTCGCTTTCTAATCAATTCAATCCGGCCACGTATTATCAGAAATACAGCAAAGTTTCGGGCACATTCGACAGCGACTACGACTCATTTAGCTTGCAAGGAAAACAGCAGGATGCACTACGAAACATTACAAGCTTCACCCAAGCTCGAAAGATTTCCCTTGTGTTTGTCAACCTACCGCTCACCAGTGAATATTTAGATCCCAGACGATCGGAACATGAAGACGAATTTGCCCGATCGATGGCGGAATCTGCCACTGAGTTGAAGTTCACGTACCGGGACTTATCTAGAGTTTTAGATCAACAAAATGCATTATTTTCTGACCCTAGTCACCTAAACCGTTACGGAGCTTATGTGGTCGCCCAGCGTCTTGCTAAAGATGGACTTATGCCTTGGAAACGGAGCGATCGTAAAAACTAGCCCACTGGGATTAAAATCCCAGCCTAATAGCTAAAGTCCGTTAAAACGGACTGAGAGTCAATCCATGTGAGTCTTTAACCTGTTGAAACAGGTTTTCGTTCTTAGCGTGGGATTTGAATCCCACGCTCTAGGGATTTGAAAACGTATTTATATTCCCACCGCCAATAAATCGTCCCGGCAACGGACGCGGAGCCGTAAACATCTGTTCCGGTTGAATCGGAGCAACGGGAATATCGGCAACGGGCAAAATTTGAGGCACAAGGGGCGCGGCAATGGGTACGTTAACCGGAATAACTGTCCCCGGATTGACCGCAGGCGCAACTCCCGCATCGATCGGCAAGCCATAAGGAGGCGGATTCGTTAACGTCGTGTAGGCATTCGGTATCGGTTGAGTGGTGTTAGTGGTGAGTCCAGTTGAGCCTTGATTTGGGGTTGTGGGCATGGGTAGGCCAGAGGTCGGGAGTCCCGTTGAGCCTTGATTTGGGGTTTGAGGGAATTGGTTCCAAGATCCTACAGTGGGCGATGATGGCTGAGGAAAAGGATCGGGTTGAAGCGCAAACGGTGGTGTGGCTTGAGCGGTGCGGGTTCGATCGGTCGTCGTTCCAGTTGAGTTCGGTAGATTAGTCGAATTTGTTAAAGAATTTATAATGGTACTGGTCGCCGGATCCAAAAAGTTAATGGCTGGACCCGCACCCGGAATTGGGAAGGTATTAGTTC
>JAJAYH010000490.1 GCA_026786325.1 Alkalinema sp. CAN_BIN05
CCATTTGACATCCTAATCAGAAGCTGAAAGCCGCTTTATCATTAGCCTAACAAAACATAGTTCAAGGAGTTCCCATTCGTTATCGGTTAGACTGCTGGAATAGGCCATAGGACTGGTGAATATGAGTTTTTTGCGCTGCTTTTAGGATACCCTACAATGTCAAATGGGTTCTATAGTCATCCCCGGACTCTAACTGAATGGAGTAGGCTTTTGCGGCATTGTATAGAACTCGTTTCTCAAAACCAGCTACATTTAAAACCTGCATTTCAATAATGACGGTGCTGCGATCGTTCAAAACAGCCTTGACATCTAGAAATGAATCTTTCATTCCTTTAATCTTTGGTACTTGGTAGGGATCTAATATTTCTAGGTCCGCTATTGTATCTTTTCCCTCATACACCATCGCATTTAGAAAACTAATCAAAATATCTTTGCTAGTTGTAGAACCGAATATTTTTTTGAAGGCGAAGTCGGTTTTGGGATTAATAAACATAGCAAAAACCATCGACTAGATCTATATCTTATTTTATCACGGAGCATTACGATTATTCAAATCCTGTAATCAAATGCCCTAACCGATCGAACAATGTTGTCTTAACAACTAGATCAACGTTGGCATACTTTTTCACGTAACTCTGAGCCTTATAATTAATTAGTGTCACCAAGCAATTAAACACCAATTCTGAAATCCCAGATGAAACTAAAAGATGATAGGCTTCATCGGCAGTTTTACAGTCTAGAACCATGGCCGCGATCGCCACATTACCGCCACATCGGATCACCGCCGCACTTATGATTTCCAGTTTTGCGTCGGCTAAATGACTTGAAGTATTAAAAATGCCGCCTGCCAACTTAATCAACTTCCCTTGATAGCCCAGCAGATGCACCGATCTGACTCCTTGTAATCCAGCTTCGACTAGTAATGCTCCAATCCAATTACCCGTTTGTACAATAATTTCTGACGAAATTCCCAGCCGTGACGCCACCTGTATTCCATTGCTGCCGATACAAAATACTAAATGATTTTAATACTGAGCTTTATCCTGAAGATTTTGTTGAAACTCTTCAAAATGAACTTCTGCTGACAATGGTTTTGAAATGCCACTGGTCCCGAGAAGTGATAATCCTTCCACAATCCCAAAAGCTGCATTTGAAGTTCGCATGGCTAACGATCGTCCTTCGGGCAAAATTATTTGCACTATTGCAGATTTTTCTGGGGGAATCAATGATTCAAGATTTGCACTAAACAATCGACGAGCATATTGATAGATCGCAGGCTCCCCCGATGTTACCGAAATTCCCAACCCCTCACCCCCGACGAGTACAAGACTTTCGTTTTGGCGTGGGATAAGCTGAACCTCTGCCCAAATGGGAGTATTGCGGGTTAGGTCAAGATTGTCTCCTGGATCGCTCACGGTAATCGCTAGGGCACGATCGTCCCCCAATTTGGCAACACTCGCGATCGCAATCTCCGCCATACCCACACCATCTAATAAATCAAGCTGCACTAAATCAAGCTGTGCCGAATCAATTAGTTGCACCGATGCAGTTTTTTGGGCATCTTGAAAATGTAGTTGCAGGTGAGAACGCATATGACAAAGAGCTGCCTTTGCTGCTGCTACCGCGAAAACCGGGAGCGTATATCCAGTACCGGGAGACATAGACAAACCTTAAATTATAAATCAGCAGAAATAGACTTTAGAATATTCTCCCGTTCTCCTGCACCAATGTCACAATTCATCTTAAAATTGCAAGACCTGTATCCCCGAATCGTTTTTCCGTCACCCTAATGCCCCACCCCACCGGACTAACTCACGAAGATGTTCTTCGCCGTCGCGCCGCAGGACAAGGAAATAATGTAAAAGTTCAAACCAGCCGATCGTATCTCGAAATTTTCCAGGAGAATTTCCTCACCTTCATCAACATGGTATTTTTCTCCATTAGCGGCATCATGATTGCCCTAAGGCGATATAGCGATGCGATTTTGGTCGTTGTGATTATTCTGATTGGCGTTGTGATTGGCATAGTCCAAGAGATTTGGGCCAAGCGAAAACTAGACGAAATTGCCCTACTTCAACGCCCGACGGCCATGGTTATCCGAGAAGGGGTGGAGTTTGAAATCACGCCGGATCAGTTGGTGTTGGGCGATATTTTAGAGGTGAAAGCTGGGGATCAAATCCTGGTTGATGGCATGATTTTTGGCGATGGCAAGGTCGAAGTCGATGAATCATTGCTGACGGGCGAGTCGGATTTAATCTTAAAGACTAGCGGCGATGAAGTGTTTTCTGGAACCATTTGTGTTAGCGGTAGTGCTTATTTTGAAGCCACTCAAGTGGGCGCGAATACGGTTGCGTATAAACTGATTTCTGGCGCACGATCGTTCCGTAAAATTCTCACTCCACTTCAACGCGAAATCAATTTAATCATTCGAGCCTTACTACTCGTCGCCTGTTTTCTGTGGCTTTTGGTCATGATTAGCTTTTTTAGCCGAACCTATAGTTTTGCGGACATTGTGCAACATGCAGCGGTTGTCGCGGGGTTGGTTCCGGCAGGGCTATTGATTGCAATTACGGTGGCCTATGGGACCGGGGCGCTGCGAATGTTAGGAGAGGATGTGCTGATTCAGCAGGCCAATGCTGTGGAGTCGTTGAGCCATGTGGATGTGCTGTGTCTTGATAAAACTGGAACGCTCACTGCCATTCACATCAACCTGCAATCTATTCATGCAATAGACTATTCAGAAGCGGCCCTGCGGGAAATCTTAGGTGATTACGCCCATAACACCACCGCACCAAACCGCACCTCTGAAGCCCTCGGTAATGGCTGCGAAGGCAAAACACGGCAGGTCGTGGCTGAAATCGCTTTTTCCAGTGCCCGAAAATGGAGCGCTATTTCCC
>JAJAYH010000491.1 GCA_026786325.1 Alkalinema sp. CAN_BIN05
ATGTTTTCATCTCTTTCAAAACTATTCACTTTAAAAGAACTTCAGGATTTCGATCGTGATGGATTTATTATTGTTCGTCAGCTTGCTCAACCAGAATTAATCGATCGGATCAATCAACTCACCGATAACCTACTTCAAAATCCAATTCAGCCCATCGAATATGAAGCAGAACTCGGCTATCCCGGCGCGCCTGAACTTATTGATGAAATCGGCTCAAAAATACCAAGACGATTTTTAAATGCATTTTGCCGAGGGCAGAGCCTCTATGATTGGGCCACTCACCCCGATGTATTATCCCGCTTACATCAATTGATCGGCAAATCAATTGCACTTTCTCTTGCCCATCACAACTCAATTATGACTAAGCATCCAGATTTTAGTAGTGATACTGGATGGCACCGGGACCTTCGATATTGGTCATTCAATTCGACCGATCTCATTACTGTTTTTCTTGCTTTAACACCATCAAATGCTGAAAATGGTGGTCTCCGATTTTTACCTAGAAGTCATAAAGATACAATTGAGGATCATCAATTAGACAATAAGTCTTTCTTAAAAACAGATCTACCTGAAAATCAAGCTCTACTCGATCGCGAAGTAACAATAGACTTAGATCCCGGAGATGCTATTTTCTTCCACAGTTTGACTTTTCATGGTGCCCCCCGCAATCGAACAAAACAAGAACGGCGCTCCCTTTTATTCACCTATCATGACACCCAAAATCATCCTATGCCCGGAACCCGATCGGCCTCAATGCCCGAACTTCATTTCACTGAATTAACTGTCCAATCTAGTAATACGATTGTCAAAACACAGTCCACAATTGGACAAGACTTATCAACCCTTCATTAATCTAACCTAATGATTAAATTGGCCTAATAAACAGAGGCTGCAATATCGCCAATTTTATCTAGCATCACATCCACACCAGGCAAATCAAAAGGCGGCCAACCCCAAGCCGCTCCGATAGCCCCCTGCGCCTCGGCTCGTTTTGCCATATCAATATCTGCCCGAGAATCACCCACCATCAAGGTCCGAGAAGCCTCAACACCCAGGGCGGCACAAGCGCGATGGAACAACCGTGGATCAGGTTTTCTAAAATCAGCAGATTGCGCTCCCCAGCAAAGTTCTAAAATAGGGGTCAAATCACAGTGATTCACAAAAGCTTTTACACTATCTGTTGAGTCAGAAGATAAAATTCCAACCTTCAATCCTGCGCTATGAAGTCCTCGCAAACAGTCCCCAACTCCGGCAAACGCTGGGGTAAGCGATGCTTCGGTTAGTTCAACCGCACCAAACGATCGTCTGACTATTTCCAGAGCATCAATCCAACCGTAGCCAAGAGCCGTCAATTGTCCAGCAGTCGCAATCTCTTCTTCTGCTTGGCTTGCAACAGCAATTTGTCCAGTTGGATCCACACAATTTTCCGTTACTCCCCAAGATCTGAGTAAGGATTGTTTGAAATCTTTGGTCGCACGACTACCTATCGCTAAGGTTAAATAATGTGCCCGTTGATAGCCGAGCTGACGAAGATACTGTTTAGAATCAGCTAATGTCCCGTCTTTATCAAAGATAACGGCTTGAACTTGTGAAAATTGGATAGCACCACATCGTACGTTAACCATTGTTTGGAAAAGTGATTTTAAGAACAACACTTGAAAATTGTTTTAACTGGAATATTTCAAACAATAATTCATCTTTTATCTAACCACAGAATCCTTTACTCATTCACTCTCACAAGATACAGTTTGATGCAATACAATACATCATCTTATTTAGTCGCAACGATCGCAAGATTCCATGCCAATCGACGCATTCCCGGAATCCTCTTTAAAAATTTGTCTAATCGTTCTAATCGTTGATAAAGTGGGCGAAGACGGTTTTGTTCTAGGATGATTTTCTTCCAGTAACGTTCCTGATTTGGATTAACTTTTTCAATTAAATAAAACTGTAAAAATATCCAAAGTGTTGCAATCCAAAAGGTATCAAATTTAGTCAATGAAAACTTGTGTTTAACTTCATTTACAATATTAATATGAAGCGGCGTTTCATCTTCAGTACGAACTTCTGTAGCCATTTTCCGATAGATATTAATGATCGGATTATGGCGTAATGGATCCCAAAAACACATCTTCCCGCCCGGTTTCAACACCCGATGTATTTCACAAATAGCCACGCTAGGATCTGGAATATGGTGCAACAGATTAGCTGCATAAATAATATCAAACGTATTGTCTGGATAATCTATCGCCATCGCATTCACAACCCGACCTTCCACCTCAACGCCATTTTTTAATGCAAGTTTTAAGGCGACTTGCACCATACCAGGAGAGTAGTCTGAGGCAACACAACGCGCTCCCAATTTCGAGAAATAAACGCTATTTTCTCCAGCACCACACCCGAGATCAAGTAAATATTTACCACGAACATCGCCCAAATGCTTCAAGATAAATCGATTTTCGGGTGCAGTACAGGCTTCAAAATAATCCACAACTCGAATGCCATCAATGTCAATCGTACTTGCCCATTGATCATGAAACTCTTGTTCGCGCTGAAGCAGATCTTTGGGGATCATTCCGTTAGACATACTCATATAAATATATTAAGAATAATTGAGCTGTAGGAAATAAGGACGATCGGTATAAGTCTACCGCTTACATTAACTGAATGACCGAAAAAAATAGGGAAAGAACCTGATATGATTCCTCCCCTATTGTTAACACGTTAATTAAAAGTCGATTAAAACCTTACCGTTTGCCGGCAACTTTCTTTTTGTCCATCTTCCGTAAGCGAACTGACAATGGGGTGATTTCGAGTAATTCGTCAGACCCGATATACTCTAGCGCACGTTCTAGACTCATCTCCTGAGGAGCCTTAAGCTGAACTGTTTCTTCTCCGCCAGATGCCCGGTGGTTGGTCAGTTGCTTTGATTTGCAAACGTTAATTTCAAGATCTTGAGGACGATTGTGTTCCCCGATGATCATGCCTTTATAAACCTTGGTGCTTGGTTTGATAAAGAAGAATCCGCGATCTTCTGCATTCATCAGCGAATAGAAAGTTGCGGTGCCTTCTTCAACTGACATGATGACACCGTTATAACGGGCTGTGATGTCGCCTACGAGCGGACGATAATCGACAAAACTATGGTTCATGATGCCTTCGCCTCGGGTTAGACGAATGAAGTCGCCCCGGAACCCAATCAAGCCGCGTGCTGGAACCACGAATTCCAAAACCGTACGGCCCAGGCCATTGGCTTCCATATTTTGCATTTCTGCTTTACGGGTGCCTAGTTTCTCAATCACCGAACCCACGGCTTCGTCAGGTAGGTCAAGGGCCAGAAGCTCAAACGGCTCACATTTTTTACCAGCTAGTTCACGATAAATTACCTGGGGCTGGGACACTTGGAACTCATACCCTTCACGGCGCATGGTTTCAATCAAAATACCCAAGTGCAGTTCCCCGCGCCCCGCAACGGCAAACCGATCGGGTGAGTCTGTTTCTTCAACTCGTAAGGCCACGTTGGTC
>JAJAYH010000492.1 GCA_026786325.1 Alkalinema sp. CAN_BIN05
CGTCAGTTCTAACTTCAATGAGCGACCGAGTTCCAAGGGCTATGATGGTACGAATTTGACGGGGTATGACAGTTCTTACTCTCATCATCATATTTTGGAGGAGTTTAATGGCCATAAGGATATCTTAATTGATACCGATGGTGCAGAAATGTTCGCAACAAAAAGCGATCGCATTTTGTCGCCTGAGCTGCAAATTCAGCGGCTTACGGCTCAGCTTACTGCGGCTTACAACCGAATTGCGGCATTGGAAGAGCAGTTGCTTTCTAGACGGATGTCTTAGCGGGTTTTAAGGCCGTTAGAGTTATAAATAAAATGGTCATAACGCTCAATTTCTCTAAGGGGATTTGGGCGATCGTTTTTTATGGGGTATTGGATTTATAGTTTAAACCGATCGCTCAACACCTGTTATCTCGATCTTCTTTATCCTCAGTCATCCGATCGCACCATCATTTAAATTTAGTTTTCCCATGAGTTTCGCTCCTCTTGAATGTCTTACTCCATTTCTTCAGGAGTTCTATAGGGTGGGAGCTTGTGAGGTGGTAAAGTGATGTGCCAAAGAATTGCAAAAAGAACTATGGGGTTGAGGAATGGGATTTGGGAATATTGTTATGCTGATCATCACAATATTGACGGGTAGTGTCGGGCAATTTTTTCTGAAAAAAGGGGCGACTAAGCTGGGTGAGGTATCGGGGAGCAACTTTAATTTTGTTAGTCATATTTTAGGAATTGTAATGATTCCTGAATTACTTGTTGGCTTGGCCTGTTATGCCGGAGGTGCTGTTCTATATATTCTGATTTTGACTCGTGTACCGTTGAGCGTACTAGCTCGGTCTGTGGCATTGCAGTATGTGATTGCGATGATAGTAGGCCAATATGTCTTTGGCGAGATTATTCCAAGCTATCGTTGGTTTGGTTTGGGAATGATTATTTGTGGTGTGATGTTGGTTATTTGGAAGAAGTAATTGGTAGATATTAGAGAACAGTAAAATAGGTGTCGTCTAGATAACTTCGACGCGATCGTTGAATTGATTAGAATAAGTCTAGGTCTGCCATCTTGCATCAGTGCAATGTAATTTCTATGAATCGCCGCCAATTCCTTGCTGCTCTCGGACTTACCACGGCTGGAACCATTGCCCAAAACTCCCGTGCAATGGCGAATTCTCCGGCTTGGATTCCTAGCGATCGTAGTTGTCCGAAGATTCCCTATGGCATCATGAGTGGTGATATTAGAGGTAATCAAGCGGTGATTTGGAGCAAAAGCGATCGTCTCAGTCGGATGGTGATTGATTACAGTTTGGATGAGAATTTCAAACGATCGCAGCGAATTTCAGGTGAACTGGCCATAGCCCAACAGGACTTCACGGCCCGAATTGTATTGCCAAATCTTCCGACCGATCGTCCTATTTTCTATCGAGTCACATTTCAAGATCCCGACCAACCCAAAGTCCAAAGCGAATCTGTGACTGGACGGTTGCAAATTCCTGGTAGCCGCAAAGATATTTTCTTCGCTTGGTCTGGGGATACAGCGGGTCAAGGCTGGGGAATTAATCCGAAAATCGGCGGTATGAAGATTTATGAGTCTATGCGAAAACTTCAGCCTGATTTCTTCATTCATTCTGGTGATACGGTTTATGCAGATGTCCCTATTGTTTCTGAAGTTAAACTTGATGATGGAACGCTTTGGCATAATCTGACTACACTTGAAAAATCCAAAGTCGCCGAAACGTTGACTGAATTTCGCGGTAATTATACTTACAATCTCTTGGATGAAAATATCCGTCGATTCAATGCTGAAGTCCCGCAGCTTGTGCAATGGGATGATCATGAAGTGCGAAATAATTGGTATCCGACGCAAATTCTTGAAGACGATCGCTATACTATAAAATCTGTCAAAACCCTCGCTAAACGTGCTAAACAAGCATTTTTAGAATATCAACCCCTTCATCCTGACAATGTGAAATCTGAACAAATCTATCGTGATTTTGAAATGGGAGATTTACTTGATGTCATTATGCTCGACATGCGAACCGATCGTGCTGCTAATTCTCCGAATCGTCAAAAACAGCCTTCAAAAGACACAGCATTTCTCGGACGCAAACAATTAGAGCAAGTTAAAACCCGATTAAAACGATCGCGTGCGACTTGGAAAGTAATTGCTAGTGATATGCCCTTGGGATTGATGGTACGAGATGGTGCAACGGATTTTGAGAATATATCGAATGGTGATGGTCCTGCGGTGGGTCGTGAATTTGAATTAGCGGAATTGCTGCGATTTATTAAACGAGAAAAAATTGTAAATGTTGTTTGGCTTACGGCAGATGTACATTATGCCGCCGCTCACTACTATGATCCCGATCGGGCACAATTCCAAGATTTTAATGGTTTTTGGGAGTTTGTTGCGGGTCCACTGAACTCTGGAACCTTTGGTCCTGGGGCTTTTGATAATACATTTGGTCCGCAATTGAAATTCATGAGTTTGCCTCCCGGTATGAAGCAAAATCGCCCGCCATCTGAGGGATTGCAATTTTTTGGTACTGTTTGTATTC
>JAJAYH010000493.1 GCA_026786325.1 Alkalinema sp. CAN_BIN05
GTACTATCAACATATTCACCGGGTTGATTTTGATCATCAAAGTCTTTGGCATTCACCAAAATCACTTCTTTAAATCCATTCCCGGTCCAATAAGCCGTCATATCTTCATTGGATTTCAGCGACACCATACTATGATGTTCCTGCGAAAAACCATTCCATACCAATACAGGCAAGAAGTTTGTCACTTTTGGATATGCGGTATTGAAATGCCCGATCGCACTCATAATATACGGCTCACCCAAACCGCCATCGCCGATCGTACAAGGGAACAATACACCCGGATTCAGCAGCGCCCCCGCCATGGCAAAATGCTGACCCTGACCCAACGGACCTGCCGGAGCTAGTAATCCTGGAATTTGACCCGACAAGTGCCCCAGTAATCCATGACGTTCCCGGAACCGATCGCGCAAATCAGTCACCGTCTTAATCCCCATATCTTCCAAGGACTGATCCAAGAACATCGCACAGTAGAATCCCGGCGCATGGTGTCCTACTTCCGTCACAAAATTCTTATGACCCAATAGCACCAACGCTGCATAAGCCTCCGCTTGGCTGGCGAACCCACCGGGGTGTCCTGACGCTTTACTAGCTGTCATTTGCAGCATCAGATAGCGCAACGCATCACTGTAGAGCATTGATTGATAAGCTGCCGCCGGATCGGTGGGATCTACGGCTTTAGCACCGGGAGCGATCGCCGCCGTTTTGCCATACTGCTCGAAGCCTTGAGGCGTTTCACCGAAATACTGAATACCATCACAAAATGCAGGTGCGCTCATGGGATACCTTAGGGTGGGGATCAAAAATTTCAACAGTTTATCGTACCGCGCCAACTGCGCCAGAGCGTTACAATATTGGGATTCAATACTTCGAGATTAGTTTATGCTGACCCAGACTTCTCCGTTGCAGGTTGCGATCGAATCTGTTGAAGCGCTCGCCGAAGACGAACAAGATCTAGTATTTGATTTGATTCGTAAACGTAGAATTGAGCTGCGTCGGAAGGCGATTGCCCAAAGTGCGATCGAGACGATGCAAGCCATAGAGAATGGTACAGCTAAATGCGGAACCGCAGCCGAAGTCATGGCAGACATCTTTGGAGACGATGAATGAGAACCTTGAATCGATCGTGCTGATCAATAATTGGCAGTCATAATATACTCATTAATAATTTATCCATTAATAATTGAATTAATCCGATCATTGCTAATAAGACTAGCAATGTCTTCAAAATTATCATAAAAAAGTTATACTATTTCCCACGATCGGGATACAAAATAAGTAAGTAATATTGAATCAATGCTACTCGTAATGATATTGGCAAGAAAGAATTGTAATTTCTGTTTCTGTAACACGATAAACTAGACGATGTTCATCATTAATTCTTCGAGACCATAGCCCACTCAATTCATATTTAAGCGGTTCTGGTTTCCCAAGTCCACTGAAAGGTGATCGATCGACATCTTGGATGAGTGTCATAATTTTGCTATAGATTTTCTTGTCGAGCTTTGCCCAATTAGAGAATGTTTCAAATGCCTCTCCTTCAAATGACAATTTTCGTTTCATCGCTACTCTACAAGTTGTAAGTCTTCGAGATTAACCGTAATCAAATTCTTTCCCTCTTCCACATTTTTCATAGCTCTCAAGAGATGCTCACGATTTGCCGGATGATTTAATAAATACTCGGTCTCATCGACTGACGAAACAACAATCTCAATCTTACGATCGCCAAACAAAACCTTTAGACTCTCTAGAAATCGATCGTCTAATTCATTCGCATTCAAATGATAAACAGATTGCATATATACATGATGAATATCTTAATAATCTCTATCATAGTCGAAATCTACTTTTCAAGCCACTGCCTCCAACAAAGTTCCACAATCGGCTAATCTTTAGACTCCCCAGGGTTCCATCATCCATACCAAAATACTGAGGGACTATTGGATGGGCAATAATTGATACGCTGTTAAATCGATCGTATAAGGGAACAATATCCCTGTTATTCAACAATGCCCCCGACATCGTAAAATCTGACTCACTCGCTGTCATTTGCAGGATCAGATAGCGCAACGCATCACTGTAGAGCATTGATTGATAAGCTGCCGCCGAGTTCTTTGGGTTCACAGCTTTGGCATTGGGTCCGATCGCTACGGTTTTGCCCTAACTGTTCAAGATTTATAAACATCCAATTGAGCTGCAACGGAAGGAGATCTCCCAAAGTTGGGATATAGGCAATACAATTCGTTGGTTTTCAAAAGTACGATCGTAATCAAATTTAAATAAATCAAAGAACCCCGATCGCCTAACTATAAATAAATCAGACGATCGGCCTCCACACTTAGAGTCGGATATAAATAGGCTTCTTAGAATCACCAGAATCTAATTGAAGATAGCTAGGATTGATTCCCATCGGGTGATTAATACGGAGTTTAACTAATCGATTTTCTCCATTAAAAAAGGGTTTGTACAAGTCCATATCAAGTTCTCCGGTATATGCTTTTCTCTGTGCATCTACCAATGTAATCTGGCGGAGATAGACACGTTCATCTAGATTGAATGATCGATTATTCACACCATAATTTTGAATGGATAACGTAATAGTCGTGACAGAATATCCATTCGTTATCGTTGACATTCCAGCAGAAGAGAACTGCATATTCTGAAAATTTAAATTGGAACGCTGTTGGGCGATCGCAGATTCTGGCATTAACAAGCCACCAGCCGGAATGCCCAGTAGTGTCATTAGCAGCGTGAAATTAAATAACTGATTGATGCGCATAAATTGAGGCAGATTAGAACAATGAGTGACAACCGATAATCAATTACTCCCTTTAGACCATATTTTATTAATAGGCCCAAGAGAGCTTGACGATCGCGTCATAAATCTACCTTAAAAATCCCCCACAAATATAATAGGTTCACAAACGACTCATCTAGAGGCATGTGTTTAACGCGATCGACGACGGGTAACGATCGGCTGATTATTATAAAATCAGTGATTAGAAATATATTTTATTAAATTAGATGTTTTTAGTTTGAGACATTATCAGAATTCAGGCTTTCTTCCAATCCTCATACATCATCCTAAATAAAGCATATTCTCATCTTGCATCGTCCTGAAGGGTAAGTAAAAAAATGCAAGGGATCGCGTGTAAGCCCAACAAATCGCAAACTCATAGCCGCTTTCGAGGCAGAACAGTTTCTGAGAAGACTATAGCGAAATATAACAATTCGGGTTTTCTATTAATAAACATTGCGACTCCTAAATTGCTTTGTTAGGGTGTGGCTGTCGATAAACAAATAGTTTGTCGAATTCATTTCACATTCATTCAATTGGTTACAACCGGACAACGAGCACTTCTAAAACTCTTAGTCACTGGAGGCTACACCATGAATATTCAAGGAAAAACCATTCTCATCACTGGTGCATCGCGTGGAATAGGACGATCGATCGCATTAGAATTTGCCCAGACTCAACA
>JAJAYH010000494.1 GCA_026786325.1 Alkalinema sp. CAN_BIN05
AAATACTATGGCTTTGTTCAGATCCAAATATTTTCTTAAATGCGAAATCAGTTTTGGGATTGATAAAGATCATACTCCTCCTCAAAGAAACGATCGGTCCACCTCAATCTAATCAAAGTTTAGCGCAGAGTGAAGGAGATTTCTTCGATCGCAATTAAGTTTCGTCAACTTAAGCGGTAAAATGAATTAGAGATTTTGAATAGGAATACATAATGACAGAACTGATGGATGCAGAATCGGTTTTAACGGCAGCAGCAGGGACATCACTTCGACCTACAGCAGCAGAAACCGTGATGGCTCTTTTGCAAACCGAAGAATCCATTCGACAAAGCCGAGCGCAATTCCCAGAATCTGACTTAATAGGCAATTGGCGATTACACTTTGTTTCAGCCGGAAAAGTAAACTTAATCTCTAAACGGCTACGAGGCTTTTTTCTGCCATCATTTTTGCCCGCACAAATCGGATTTCAGCGTAATAACATAGATGATTCTGCGCCCCTTTGCGTGACGAATCAAGTGACGATCGGTCTTATCCAACTCAAATTTACTGGTCCTGCCCGATTTGAATCAAAAAAGAATTTATTAGGGTTTGACTTCACACGCCTTGAAGTGATTGCATTGGGACAACGAGTATATGAAGGCGCTGTTCCCAGTTCTAGAACAAACCAAAAATTTCAAGATATTTCGATCGGAAAACTTCCATTTTTTGCATTCTTTGCCGTGACAGATAGCTTCATTGCGGCACGCGGTCGAGGCGGTGGACTGGCGATGTGGGTGAAACAAGTTTAAACCGATTCGATCGCCACTGCACCCACAAATCCTATTGCAGTAGAATCTAAACAAGTCAAATCAAATCGAGTCAGGTTAAAGCTCCGATCGCATGGTGATTTCACTACTGTCACGATCGATTCATCAATGTTTAATTCTAAATTAGAAATCTGGCTCAATCCGATTCCAACAGCTTTCAAATAGGCTTCCTTACAAGTCCAATAGGCAAAGAATTGTTCGGGTTGTAGCGACTCAGGCAAGGCTACGATCGCCTCATATTCTGATGATTTAAAAAAACGTTTCGCCAAAGCCAAAAGTTTAGGCACCGATCGAACCTTTTCCAAATCAACTCCCACAACAGCCGTCTCAGACACAACAATCAATGCTCGCCCATTAGAATGAGCTAAGTTAAACTGCAAATTCGGACAATCTGCCAATCTAGGTTTTCCATAATTACCATACTCAAATCGCAAAGCTTGCGGAGAACAATTGGTATACTGTGCAAGCGTCGATCGCAACACTCCCCGTGCCGCAATAAAATCATTTTGATGTTCCAAATTCAACAATCGCGCAGCCCGATCGCACTCATCAGGAGACAACAATCCATAATACTCAGACCGAGTCTGCGCATCGATCGCCAAATCAATCCAATACCGATCGCAATTCAACAAACCACCCAAACTCCTCGCAAACTTCTTCACATATCAACTCTTCTCAAAATACTCATCTCATAGTCCCCCTTTACAAGGGGGATTTAGGGGGATCGTCAACCCTCGCTCAACACTGATTTCAATTCCGGCTTCGACTCCGGTAATGATGGCCGCACAATCAAATAAACCAATGGTCCGAGCAATGGCACCAATGACACCAACCAAAAGACTTGATCATTCACCCAGCCACGCCGTGCCATATCATCTTTGATTAACGTGGGAAACAAAAACAACAATAGGCAAAAATCTAAACTCATCACATGAATGAATCGATTCGATCGCCACTGCATTCCAAAATCAACCCAATCGCCCTGAGTCAATCCCAAAAACAATAAAGTCAATGCCCCAACCCCAATCAACCCCGCCGTAATCTTTGAATCCCAAAGTTTAATAATCCAAGTCTTCGGGCCAACAAACGTTGGATTATCCCGACGAAAAATCAAATAGGGTAACAATGCAAACGCCCCCAATGCAAACGATCCCGCACTGAATGCCCAAGCCGGAAGCTTCTGCCCACGGCCATCGCTATAGAGTAAACAGCAATACATTAAAGGCAAAACACCCATAATATTAAACAAATTCACCACCAACGGATTCACACCATCAAATTTTCCACTGGAAAGCCGAATAATCAAATCCAACGTATCAGGAGAATCCGGCGGAGCAAACCCGAAGGCATAGGTCACAAAAGCAACCCAAAGGCCCGTCAATAGAAGCGATCGAAGTAGAGTCGGGTTCATAGATTTCACAGTTTGCATCCAGTCGTAAGAACAGTTCCCTTATATTGACATTTATATTGAGGATTTCGATCGTCAAATGCGTGAAAAAATCATTCGATCGAATTTTCAAATAGATTTAAAATAGAGCTTTCAACTGACTTTAGGATCAAATTTGGTGTGGTTTTCACGGGAGTCGGTTGGCGCGTAATCAACGCCCAGATGGTCGATCGTTCTTGAAACGACCAGACCCGTCACCCAAATCTGATCGATCCAAGCATCGCGCCTTGGCAAAATTTGACGAAACTGGCCATTCAAATTCAGCATGATTAACTCCCCGAGTCTGACGATTCCGTACTCCAACGGGGAAGCCCAACCGTTACAGTCGTGCCTTCTCCTAGCGTACTGAGAATCTTGATATGACCTTGATGGACGTTTACAGATTGTTGTACGATCGCCAATCCCAATCCGTTTCCTGGAATTGATTTTACATTCATGGCCCGGTGGAATGGTTCAAATAAGCGTTCTTGATCGGCGGGTGGAATTCCAATGCCCCAATCTTGAACCATTAAATTCAATTGATCAATAGTGGCTGTCAAGGTAAATCGAATGGGATGGCCGGGATGCGAATATTTGATTGCATTCGTTAGAAGATTCAGCAAAATTCGCCGCATCAATTTTTCGTCCACACTAGCCAAGATCAACCCCTGATTCGGCTCCGATAAGAATTGAATTGAACTACAGCCAAATTCCTCTAAAACTTGAAGAGATTCGGGCAATTCAGGTCTCTCTTCAAGACTATGTTCCTCTCGTCCCGACTCGTTTTTATTATGGAGATGCGTATTATGAAAGTTCAACGCATCACTCACCGACGCACTCCAAGACAACTCATCAATCACAGCCTGACACAACGATCGAACCTCGACTTGGGCGGGTTCAAACTTCAGTTTTTTTGCATCTGCCCGCTCAATTAGCAAAATATCACTGAGCAAATTATTCATATTTACCGCTGCATTTTGAATTCGTTGGATATGTTCCATTTGTTTGTCCGGTGTCACCCGATCGCCATAGAATTCCAGCAAATCTGCCGACGAAATAATATTGCTAAGGGGCGTTCTAAATTCATGAGATGTTGTGGACACAAGTCGCGATTTCAATTCACTTAGTTCTCGCTCGCGAGTGAGCGCCATTTGCATTTCATCCTCGGTCTGTTTTCGGTCCGTCATGTCGCAACAGGAAATCACCAATCCACCAAATTCTCCCGACCCACTCCACTGCGGCACAGATCTATCTAACACCCAACGATAGGTTCCGTCCGATCGTCTAAGGCGATATTCTAATTCATGACTTTCACGGGTTTGCAATGCCAAACAATGATGGGCAATCACCATTTCCCGATCGCCAGTATGGACAGCCACCAACCAGCCCAGCCCTCGGGCCGCCATCATGTCCATCCCAAAAAATTCAAGTAACCCTTGATTACAAAAGACACATTGACCATGAGAATCCAGGCTCCAAAGCAGCACAGGCGCTCGGTTTGCTAAGGTTCGGAAACGTTCTTCGCTTTCCTGGAGCACTTGCAAAAGTTGACCTTGAGTAATCGCAACTTCCAAAGGCGCGGGTAATTGTTGCAGTAAATCCACCTCAAAGCTGGACCAATGACGATGACTCGTGTGGTGGGCAATCAGCCAGCCCCAAATGCGATTCTGTTGCGAAATAGGAATGACCATCAACGATCGTACGCCCAACGCTTGCAAATAGTTAGCCCCGCGTGATTGCCAATGGTCCTCATTGAGCCGCTCTAGGGTTTGGACCGTGGAGCGTTCGTAGAGCTGTACTGGTTCAGCAAAAAAGTCGGCTTCTTCAATTTCTTGACCCAAAAGGCTGGGAAATTCCGGCTCAACCGACTCACTATAGATTTGGCCTTGTCCATTGCCCAGCCGTCTAAACAACAGCACCCGATCGACCTTAAGCAACGATCGAACTTCCGTCACGGTGGTTTGCAAAATCTCGTCAAGCTGAAGCGATCGGCGAATTTTTAAGGTCAGGTCAGTGAGAATTTGCGATCGCAAGGCTTGGCTTTGACGGACGGCATCGGCTTGTTTTCGATCGGTAATGTCTCGCTGAATCCCCACCCAATAGTGATATCGTCCCGTTTGATCTTCGACTGGGAAAATACTCAATTCAATCCAAACTTCACGACCATTCTTATGATAATTAATGATTTCGACTAAAACAGGCTTCCATGCTTTCAGGTTCGATCGAATTTGTGCCAACGTCTCGGGATCGGTATTAACGCCTTGAAGAATGCGCGGGGTTTGGCCGACAACTTCCTCAGGTTGGTAGCCCAACATACGGGTAAAGGCTTGATTCACATAGACAATATGCGGGCCGGGAAGCTGAACGGGTTCGGCCTCTGTAATCACAACCGCATCGTTCGCATTGACAATCACCGACTCCAAGAGCCGCAGCCAACGGTTTTGCTTCTGCCGATCGGTGACATCTTCCGTCGCCGCCATAATTCGATACACCCGTCCCGACTCATTGCGAACCGGAACCGCACGAGTCATCAACCATCGCACGTCACTGTCCGGCTGCATCCTGTCCGATTGCATCCTGTCCGACGGTATCAGTCGATAGGTCACTTCAGACGATATCCCGCGCATGAGTTGGCGACTGACTTTTAAGACTGATTCAAGATCCGCCGGATGCACTTCCCCCATCCAGTCCGACCAAGATCTGGCGGCACAGTCCGATCGAGATCTACCCAGCAATACAGCACAAGCCGGACTAACATAGAC
This sequence comes from Alkalinema sp. CAN_BIN05, assembly GCA_026786325.1. Taxonomy (GTDB): domain Bacteria; phylum Cyanobacteriota; class Cyanobacteriia; order Leptolyngbyales; family Leptolyngbyaceae; genus JAAFJU01. The sequence goes on from JAJAYH010000494.1 coordinate 4,995, forward strand.
CAAGCGCTCTACCTCCATGTCGTAGACCCAGAACACTTGCTGAAGATGTTCGGCTAACTGTTGTAGTGACTCAGAGGCATTTTGTTCTTGCGAGTCTTCTTTCACGTCTTCATCTAAGCCTTCATCTAAGCCTTCATCTAAGCCTTCATCTAAGCCTTCTTGCAAAAACACAGCCTGCGTCACGATCGCCTGAACTTCTACAACACAATTGTCTTGAACGATCGGCTGAAGTTGCCATTGCCAGATGACATGTCCCGTTTTCCCATAGGTCTTAATCTGCTGCGGCACCGTCACGGCTTGATCAACAGCTTGATCCAAAATAGCGGACCACAAATGCTGAAGCGGGCCAACCTCCATATCTGCCGCGTCCAAAACATCCCACAGCGTCTGCCCCAGAAGCTGCTGCTGCGATCGGTTCACCATTCGACAAAAATGAGTGGTTACAAAGTCTACTGTTCCTGCGAGAGACACAGAACACAAGGCTATCTCCGCCTGTTGTAAAAGCGCTTGATAGCGAAGTGAATCGAGACGGCCATTGAGACGGTCATCATCGTCCTGTACAGAGGAATAATAACTAGTAGGACTTGAAACCATGGAAGACGTAATAGGAAAGAGTTAACGCGTCACAAGGGGAATAGCAGTGTAAATGTTGTCCATCCATCGCTACTTTCCAAATCTAGTGTGCCCCCGAGTTGGGCTGTAAGCTGTCGCACCAGAGACAATCCTAAGCCCGTTCCAGGAATTGGGGAAGGCGTTTCGGATACACATTGTTTTAACGGAAAGTTTGTATCAGGAGGAACACGATAAAATCTGTTGAAGATATAAGGTAACGCTTCTGAATCAATTTCAGCTTGATTTTTGATTTTTATCTGGAGTCCATCAGCGATCGCCACTGCCAAACCAATCTGTCCGCCCACCTTCGTATACTTACAGCCATTGTTCAAGAGTTCCGTCAAAATCCGCTCTAAACTCAAACCCGATGGCGAAAATGCCCCATCGATCTCCTGGGGAACATCCCATTGCAACTGAAGATTGAGATGAGACGATCGGACGCGAAAACTCTGGAACAACCGGTCAAATATCACTTGTAAGTGAATGCCCTTAGACAGAGAGTTTTTAGACAGAGAGTCTCCGATCGCCTCTTCTTCTCGATATAGGGTCAAGAGTTCTTCAATCAGTGCATCACTCTGGGCACAAGCTTGACGTGCAATAGACAGGTATCGTTCGGATTTCTCAGGTCGATGTTCAAGGAGTTCTAATGCGACTTTAATGGTGGTCAAGGGCGCACGTAAATCATGGGTAATCCCGCCAACCCAGGCTTGAATTTCTTGTTCGCGAAGTTGTAAAACTTGAATTTGAGCTTGGAGAGCCTGCTGTTGATCGGTTGATTCTGGCGGCCTGGATGAGTCCTTGTGACGATCGTGTCGGGCTTGTTTTGCAATTTGTCCATGGAGCATTTCCAGTAGCTCATGACGACGAAACGGTTTAGCCAAGTAGTCATCGGCTCCAAGACACATTCCGCGCCGCTGCTCCGATCTACCCTCTTTCCCAGTCAAAAAAATGAACGGAATATGTGCCGTCGTAAGCTCATCACGCAATCGTTTTAGGACTTCGTAACCATCCCAGGTGGGCATTACAATGTCACAAAGAATTACATCGGGTAAATGGGCTAACGCACTTTCTACGCCAGATTCACCATCAATTGCTTCTAAAACCTCGAATCCGTCCGATCGTAAAATTTCCACAATATTCGATCGGGCATCCCTGTCGTCTTCAATTACCAAAACTTGAACAATTCTCATGTGCAATTAATTAGCCGAAAATCTCTAGTAACGACTATGCGTAAGTACCGTATTTACCTATTGTTACAGATCACTCTTAAGAAATACGCAACGTACTACTTAAGAGATACGGAACATATTAAAAAATCTTTTATTCTCTATGTGTAGCTTAGATAATTGACAATAATTTATACATAAAAACAATTCAAACTCAGAGTTACTACGGTTGCTGAGCTTAGATTTAATTTGGTACATTTGCAGCATTATCAAGTTTTGTATCGCAATTTTATACGTCCACCATAAATTCACACTATCAAATTAAGGTTAGCTTCATGGGATTAAGACTCGCGAACGAAAAGGATTGCACGCTCTTCGCGTTTTGGCATGAGACTGAAGTTCATCAAGGTATTAATTGTCAAGGAGAACTATTCGTCACGTTGATGACATTTCCAATTGCACGCCAATGTGATGCCTACAACTGGGCCTCTGAAGTCGATTCAGGACTGGGAGCAGCCTTGGTCTTGCTCACCAAAACAAGATACATCGTGGGAGCAGACCTGACGCGGCAGGGGTGGCAAGCCTTTGTTTCGGCTTCATCCCCTATTTGGCCTAGTACTCTAGGGCGGAAATCAACCGCCCGTCTGAAAGCAGAGATACTCTCAGACAATTGAGGTTACGGCTTCCAATGGCTGGCTTATTTAAGCCGCAGAGTACTAGTTAGACTAGTTACCCCAGCCCGACCAGCTTCATACTTAAGTCCCACATGCGAGCAGCTTTCACGTCATCACTGCCCTTAGATAGCTCTTGAACAAAGGCTTGGCGGCCTTCCTTTTGACGGTTTCCCCAGCTCCAATGAACCCCAGATTGACTAAACCCGGCATCCGCTATTACTTGTGCCGTACGTTCTCCGGCTAATTCCTGAGATACGTAGCCTTTAGTGATGTTTTTTTGAAACCAAGGAAAGATTTTTTGAAATAGTTTCGGGGCATTACGGAATAGTGGAGTATCGGCAACACAGCCGGGATACAGCGAATTAAAGACAATTCCTGTTTGTGGGCCAAAGCGACGATCGAGTTCTCGAATGGTCATCATGTTACAAAGTTTGCTGTCTTTGTAGGCTTTCCCTGCCTTAAATGCCTTGCCATCAATCATCGCAATAGGGGCTTTAAATCCAGCTTCAAACCCTGCCAAATCACCTAAATCCGCAGGAGCTGGAATGGGAATTTTCCCGCCTAGCTCTTTGGAATTGGCTGTGACGGTGCCTAGAATAATCAGTCGTTTTTCAGGAGCCGTCGATCGTTTCAGATCAGGCATCATCAATTGACATAGTAAAAAATGCCCCAAATGGTTAGTGGCAACGCTGATTTCGTAGCCTTCAGGACTCCGCTCAGGTTGCTTGAGGAGTGGTAAGTAGGTAGCGGCGTTGCACACTAGAGCATCAAGCGGACGGCCACTACTGCGAAAGGTTTCGACAAACTGGCGAACGCTGGCAAGGGAGCCTAAATCAATGTGCATCAGGGTATAGCTATCCTGGGAAATGCCCAAGCTCATCGCAGCTTTTTCAGCTTTCCGTAAGTCTCGGCAGGCCATCACAACGTGCCATCCCCGTTTTGTCATCGCTTTTGTCGCATGTAGACCGACTCCAGAAGACGCTCCGGTGATCACTACAGTGGGGGAATTAGATTCTGTCATAAGGGTGAAGTGCCAAGTTAAAGTTTAATGGGTGTCAGGCGAGGAGCCTAAACTTACAAGAGGTCCGAGAGCCTATGACGAACCGTAGGTCATTGGGCCATTCGCCCATCGTCTTCTAAGTTTTTTATCTGGAAACGCTACAGCCCGCTGCATCTCTTAGCACTTCTTAACTCATAATTCGTAACTCATAAATCTCTGGGCCGTTTGGGGTTTAGCCACGATCGCAATCGTCCCAACCAGTAACGCAGACGAGGTTCACCTTGAGAGCGATCGTTTTCCTGAGCAAATTTTGCATCCAAGAGTTGCTTCAGCTTTGTGCTTGTCAGGGGACGATTCAGTGCGCCATTCTCCACCAGCGAAATAGAACCCGTTTCCTCCGAGACCACGACGCACACACAATGACTGACCCGCTCGGTTATTCCCATAGCGGCCCGATGCCGAGTCCCCAATTGCCGAGAGGTTGGCCGCTCTGACAAAGGCAGAATCACGCCTGCCGCAATTATTTTATTTTCGCGGACTAGCACGGCTCCATCGTGAAGCAAGGTCGAATTTTGAAAAATGGTTTGAATCAGTTCTCGGGATAAGTCCGCATTCAATTTCACGCCGGGTACAGAAAAGTCACGATCGTCTATTATTCCATCAGTTTCCAGAATAATTAAAGCGCCTGTTCGGTTTTGGGATAGATCCTTGACGGCATCAACAAGTTCATCAATGCCGCCGTTGTCACGCCCCGGCGATCGTCTGGTTGACTGAAGCAACTGAAGAATCTCACCACGTCCCAACAATTCCAAAAAACGCCGAAACTCAGGTTGCAAGATAAAGGCCATGGCAACGGCTGAACCGACAACCAGGTTTTGCAACACAAATCCCAATAGCCTCAACTCTAAATACCGACTCACTGTTGCCAATAGCATTAGTGTAATTAGCCCGCGTACCATCCATAAAGTACGGCGCTCACCAATAATCAGCAACATGACGTAGATCATGACCAGCACAAGGCCAATGTCAATAATCGATCTTAGATTTTGCCAGAGAAATCGAAAGATCAACCCTGCTACATCCTGGCTAAAGATCCATTGGATAACAGAGTCGATCATTTGTTTCAACGGAGGAGGGCTTGAGAATTGAGGCTTGAGAATTGAGGCTTAAGAATTATAGTTTTAGATAATCGGGGAGCCGATCGTGACGGAGCAGATCTTCTAGGGTTTCTCGCTCTAAAATTAAATGCGCTTGGCCCTGATTAACTAATACTGCGGCTGGACGGGCGATTCGGTTGTAGTTTGAAGACATGCTGTAGTTGTAGGCTCCCGTGTCCATTACCACTAAGATGTCACCAAACTCGGCTTTGGGCAGCTTTGCGTCTTTGATTAACACATCACCGGATTCACAATGTTTGCCTGCGATCGTAACCGTTTCGCTCAGTGGTTCTGACATCCGATTCGCAAGGATTGCCAGGTAAAGCGATTCATAAGTAATAGGCCGAGGATTGTCCGACATGCCGCCGTCAACACTCA
>JAJAYH010000495.1 GCA_026786325.1 Alkalinema sp. CAN_BIN05
ATCGAGAGCATCCCGTTTGTGACGTTCTTCGCCGAGGGTTTTGTCGAGTTCAGTGAGAAGTGCTTTGAGTTCGGTGAGGGCGGTATGGATTTCGACTTTTTGAATATAGATCGCAGTGACTTGTTTCAGGGAGTATAGTTGTTGGGCGCGGAGTTCTTGGAGACGAATATTGACTTGGTCGAGGCGTTCTTGCGATCGGATTTGTTGATTACTGAAGTCTAGAAGTTGTTGCTCAATGGCACGCAATGCCTTCTCTTTGGTCTCAACTTCGGCTTCTAAACGTCGCAAACTGGATTGAATTCCTTGCCATTCACTATGATTTTGAGATTGTTCTAAGGCTTCAAGCGCCGCACGCAATTCCGCAACTTGATGTTCTTGTTGAGGTAATTCTGCATTGAGAAATACGAGGCGTTGTTCGGCAGTCTGACCTTCGATAGTTTGTTGAGTGACTTGGTGAGTCAGAGAATCAGCCTGACCACTAATCCGATCGATTTCTTTCGTCAGTTGAGTCGTATTAATTTCAAATTCACGATATTTTTGTCTAGCTTCAATCAGTTGTCTTGTTTTATTCTGATGGGCAATGGTTGCTTTAGCGATCGCATCTTCACAGCGAAATAACACCGTATCAATTTCCGCTAATCGTCCCCGAAGACTGGCCACTTCAGTCGATTCTTGCACTTGCCCAGATCCAAAGTGAAGCGAAGACTTGCCCATGCTTCCCCCCGTCATTGCACCACTTGACTCCAGTAATTCACCATCCAACGTCACCATCCGGAATTTGCCCATATTTTGACGGGCACGATCAATAGATTCAAAAACGACTGTTCCGCCAAAAACATAGGCAAAGATATCCCAATATTTATCATCACAATCAATTAAATCGATCGCATACCCAATACAACCATTCAGGGTTTTAAGCTTGGCTCCATCGGGAATTTGGGGTGCGCGAATCTTATTCAACGGCAAAAAGGTCGCCCGTCCGGCCCGTTGTTTTTTCAGGATTTCGATCGCAGCAGCAGCAATGGAATCATCATCCACAACCATATGACCAAGGCGCGCCCCGGCAGCAATTTCCAACGCCAATTGATATTTGGAGGTCACTTTCCCAAGTTGTGCGACTAATCCATGAACGCCGGACAGATCCATGCCCAAAATCAGTTGGGTGGCAAAGGTTCCTTGAGCTTCTTGAATGGCGTATTTTTGGGCTTCCAGTTTATCGAGTTTACGCTGCTTTTCCCGCTGTTCATTTTGTAATCGGGTTTGGGTGTCTTTTTGAATTTGCAATTCCTGATCGATCGCCCCAATTTCCTGAGCTAGGGTTTGCACCAGTTGCATCGCCACGGTTAAGTCGGTGGCCAAATTTGCTTGTTCTAGCTGCCGATCGCGCAATTGCACAGCAAATCCATCTCGTGATCGCACTTGATCCTCAATTTGTTTCCCCAATTGACTCGATCGTTCCAGCAACCGGGCCTGTTCTGTACGTTGCGGCTCCAAGGTTAACAATACTGTGTCGATTTGGTGACGCAAGGCGGTTTGCTCTTGAACCCAAGCTTCGGCGCTGGCAGCGGATTGACTGGCTTCTTCGCGGGCACGATTGAGAATATCTTGGGCCGTAGTGCGATCGGTTTGTGCAACTTGTAGCGTTTGTTCTAGGGCTTGATGAGAGTGGGTTGCACGGGTAAGTAGATCAGTATGCTCTGCGAGTTCGGTTTGAATGCGAGCAAGAGCGAGTTGAGTTTCTTTGTCAGTGTTTTGCAAATCCGATGTAGCGCGATCGAGTTGGCGTAGTTCAGCTTCTCGGGTGGCGAGTTGAGACTGGAGTGCAATTTGTTCGGCTTCACCCAGCGATCGGACTTTGGCATTTAGGGCATCAAGTTCCGTACCGAGAGCTTTGATTTGGGTTTCAGAGGTTTCAATTTGTAGCGTCAATGTCGTTATTTCAGTTTCACTACGGGTAATTTGTCCTGTGATTTTCTCAACATTTTTCTGAGTTTCCTGGAATTTAAAGACCGCTTCCCATTGCGATTTTTCCTGCATTTCGGCCCGCAGTTTTTTGTACTTCTCGGCCTTGGTCCGATCCTGCGATAACCGATCGCGCTGATCCATCAATTCCCGTTCAACAATCCGATAGCGATCTTCACGATCTTTAACCGCATCGAGCTTCTCGCGGGCTTGGACAATTTTGCGATCGAACGAGGCAACCCCGGCTAATTCATCAATAATTTCCCGCCGCTCACGAGGATTCATCGAAATAATTCGCGTCACGTCCCCTTGCAATACAACGTTATAACCTTCCGGATAAACCCGTAAACGGTTGAGCTGTTCGTGCAATTCGGTCAGTGTGCAGGATTGGCCATTAATAAAATAGTTTGATGTGTAAGTACCTTGTTGAGTCACTCGGAGCTTTCGGGTGACGCTCCATTCATCATTTTCCAGGACGATCGCTTGGGTTACGGTGCCATCAATGTTCTCTTCTTTAAGCAAGTCCAAATCATCAGACAAGTCAAACGTCACCGTCACACTCGCCTCAACCGTCCGGCCCCGTCCACTCTGAGCCTGATTCACCAAGTCTGGCAAGCGCTCTGCCCGCATTCCCTTAGACCCGGCCAGCCCCAAACAGAACAAAATGGCATCCAGCAAGTTTGACTTTCCAGAACCATTTGGGCCTGAAATAACCGTGAACCCAGGCAAAATTGGAACCTGGGTTGTGCCCCCGAAAGATTTAAAATTGGTCAGCTCTAGTCGTTTAACAAACACGCGTAGTCTCGATATGGTAACGATGCAGCATTGAGCATATAAACAAATGCAAAGATGCGCTCTAGTCTAATGTGATCTGAGCAAAATGAATCAATTTTTATCGATCTTTTTTACCGATCGGTAAATTCATCTCAAACCCTGAATCTTTCTACAGTATATAGGTACCATCAGCCGTTGTAAATTATTTAAAAATACGGTTTGAAACGGGGGTTGCGATCGTTGACTACTACTTGTCAATGATTATACGATCGGTCATGTGGAATGTGATCGATCGTATGGAAATGCTCTCATCGAAAATCACTAAAAACTACTAATCAAAACTAGGATGGTCAGTAAACAAAATAACCCAAATATCGATATCAGAATTGCTGGATAGGGTGCATGGTTTACGTGGTCTAGGTATTGATTAACCTGTTCGTCCTTTTCTTCGGGTCGCCAAATCATTGGTTTCATGACAAGAACCTCGCTGTTATTTGCTTTGGTATATATGCTCTGATCTATGAATATATGACCTAGACAAGATGACCTATGTAGTGAAGTCAATCATACTTTGCATCCATATGCTTCTAATTCTACAAGAGCGATGGGTCGAGACTCAAAAAAGATTCAAATCTTGATACTTACTCGTAAAAATCTAACACATCCAAAAATCCCTGCCTTCTCAGTTAGGAAGACAAGGAATATGGACAAACCTAGAAACTTAATAAATTGCTTCTAGCTCTCAGTCCCAACTTAGACCTTAGACGCTTGGTATGCCTTTTCCAAGACTTCTTCTTGTTTTAATTGGGCGGCGATCGATCGCTTTGTCAATGCATTAGAGATTAAAGTGTCAACAGAAAACTTACCCGGACCATTCACAACGAAGAATAGGAAACAGGACGCGTAAACCGCAGATAGTTCCAAATAAGGGATGCTAAATCCAGCGACCAAAATATGGTGATAAATGGCAACGGCCATGGTCGAGAACAGCCCCAAGGCCGCAGGGCGAGTAAGCAAACCCAAGGCTAATAATGGAGATGCCGTCAGCTCAGTTAAGGCGGCAAGATAGCTAAAGAAAATTGGGAATGGTAATCCAATCACTTCAACATAAGCAGTTGAGAACCCTTGAATATCTTGCAGTTTGTCCACTCCGTTGTGAACAATCATAGTGCTCACAACTACGCGAAATACCAACCAAGCGGCTTGGTTCAATCCACTCGAACTAGGATCCGTATTAAACACGGTGGCCAAAATTTTGTTAAGTTTCATGGAGTAAGACTCTGTAAGAAATAAATGTGGGGATGGAATGAAGCGTCGTTCATTAATAAATGTAACATCTATTAATAAGAAATGTAATCCCTATTCAATGTTTTGTTTATTTTAAAATTAGAACTTCATCACATAAAAAGGGCGATCGACACTGAACCGATCGCCCTTTTTACCCTATTTAAGACCTCTTGACGCTTAGATTAAAACCCCTTACCCCTTGGCTTCTAAGGCTTCTAAGCGACTTGTCAAGGTTTTATTGTCTTTTTTCAGACTATCGAGTTCTTCGCGTAGTTGCTTGACCGAGGCATCGTTGCCGGACTTGCTTTGGACTCGCTGAATCGCTTCCTCGGCCATGCGTTTGACCCGTCCATCGGGAAGATTAACAAAGCTATTGAGCAATGGGATGGCTTTGGTTGTTTCCATTTGTCCTAAAGACGAAATAACGGCAAGCTGGGTGAAGAAGAATCGATCGCAGGACAGTTCACGCAAACGATTTAGAATTTGTTCGAGTTGTGGTGCCGTTTGACCCGTTGAAATCACTCCCAACGCGCGAATAGCCGCTAAGCGGAGGGATTGAGGAATGTCGGGATTTGTGTAAGTTTGCAGAAGTTCTAGGGCGGCACTGGAGGTTTTCATTTTACTAAGGGCTGAAATTGCTCCCGATCGGACCACTTGATTCCAGCCATCCCGCGTCTCTAAAACAGATTTCAAAATCCCTAAAACCTCTGATTCATCCGGCGCATCGGGCAATCCTGACATGGCGAAGGTTCCGAGAGCTGCGATCGCACTGGATTCTGTCGTGTAGCTAGGATCTCCTGTTTCAACTAGGGCTTTGACGGATTGGTAGGCGGCGGCAGTCTTTTGGTCGGCGAGGGCGATAATGGCGGCTCGACGGACGCGGGATTCGGGATCTTGCAGCGCGTTGATTAAAACTGGGCCAACTTGATCAAGTTTGATGGTCGCGATCGCCTCTACTATTTCAAGCCGAACGCCCCAGAATACTTCGGTAGATAGTGCTTTCTCTAGGGTTTTCAGGGCTTCGAGATTACCTTTTTTCGCGATCGCCGCTGCGGCATTCAAACGGGAGAGGCAATCGGGATCTTGCACAAGTTGGGCGCTGAGTTCGGGCAGTGGGTAGGCTAGTTCAACGGTTTTAAGCGTATTATTTCCAACATCAAAACTAACAAAATCAGGTTTGGATTCCAGTGGAAAATAGAAGGCTTGTTCGCGTTGGTGAATTCGGACAGTGAATGTCTTGTTGACGGTGTTCGTTGTGAATCCGATCGGAATCTTCAGATCAAACAAGCCATCTGTTTCTCCATCATTCACTTGTGTTTGTGTCACCGCCACTTTTGCAAGCTTAGAATCATTATCCCAACTGTATTCAACTTTATAATCAGGATGTCCGCCGCGATAGACATATTGATCAAACAAGAAGCTTAGATTGCGTCCTGTTGTTTTTTCCACAGCCCGAAGCAGATCTATAGTCTCCACCGTATTATGCGCGTTGTCATGCAGGAATGTGGCCATGCTTTTAAAGAACAATTCATCGCCAAGTTCAGTCCGCATCATATGATAAACACAAGCGCCCTTTTCATAAATATGCCGATCGTAAAGTTCTATAGCTTCCCGATATACATGGGTCACGAGGGGCCGACGATAACGACTGCTGTCTTCGTCTAAATATTCTCGCGCCTGTCCTAACCAATAATAGCGGCCTAAATCTGAACTATATTCATGGGTCAACCACAATACTTCTGCATAAGTCGCCGCCCCTTCTTTCACCCAAGCATGGGACCAATGTTTGATTACAACCAAATCGCCAAACCATTGATGGGCCAGTTCATGAGCCACGAGAGTTTCGGCAAGGAAGTTGTCGATCGCAGCCCGATCGTCAATCAGACACCGATCGGTAAGCAATGTCGTGGAGG
>JAJAYH010000496.1 GCA_026786325.1 Alkalinema sp. CAN_BIN05
GGGTAGTGCTTCGAGGTCTGGATCTAAAAAGTTTTGTGCGTCTTCAGTGCTGGTAATGCCGCGATTGATTAAAACCTGGGCAATCATGGGAGAAATTCCGATCGCCTTGGCCATCGATCGGGCCAGTGAGGGATTAGCTGGATGAAGTTTCCAGCGTTGATCGGGAATGCTTGGACGATCGGTGAAGGCTGACACAGGCGCTTGGTTTGGAGAATAGTGATTGCATCATACCGCGAGTATAAGCCGATGATCTTTTTCTGAAATCGATCGGAGTATGACTTACAATAACCCTACGGGAATCAATAGTAATTCTGGTCCGGCAAGAAGCTCAGCCGATCGGCTAGAATTGGAAGGTGATGAAAGTACTCTCAGAGTAAGACATATGAAAATGTTAGACCGAATTACAAGCGATCCTAATATTTGTCTTGGGCAACCGACGATTCGTGGAAAGCGGATTACGGTTAGCTTCATTCTAAAACTTTTAGCGAGTGATTTGTCAGTTCGAGAGATTGTAGAATCATACCCAGAATTAGAGCTTGAAGATATTCAGCAAGCGCTTAACTATGCATCCTGGGCTGTTTCCTCAGAAGAATTTGTAACGCCACGATCAGCATGAATACTCTTCGGTTTATTGCAGATGTTCACATTTCTCCCTTGACTGTCACAACGTTGCGATTGGCAGGTTATGACATTGTGCGCGTTCCTGACATTCTGCCTAGAGCATCTCCCGATTCTATGATTCTGGAATTTGCCCGAATTGAAAATCGAATTATGTTGACTCAAGACCTTGATTTTTCAGTTTTAGTTGCATTAGGTCGCTATGTTCAGCCAAGCTTAATCACGCTTCGATTGTCTTCTGCTCAGCCTGATTTTGTGTCACAAAGGCTTTTATCGATTTTGCCAGAGTTAGAGCAACCCTTGATCGAAGGATATGCTATTACGATCGAAGATAATTCCGTACGGCTTCGCAAGTTACCGATTCGCTAACGATCGATCCATCCGAACCCGCAGATCCAGCCCCATGGGTAATGAATTGATATGGATTTATAAGTTTCTAAGGCGATCCTTGTTAGATAATGGAAGATCTGAGGTCGAGATACAATATGATTTGCGAACATATTTTGCCAAGCAATATTTTATCCGTACCTTTTTATAACCTTTAGACGTTTTCTATGAGTATCGCCGAACCTGTGTTACTAAATGATTTGATGGAAGTGGGAAAGATTGTCTCGGCTCACGGGATTCGTGGTGAAATGCGGGTCTATCCGAGTACTGATTTTCCAGAGCGCTTTGAAAAAAAAGGAGTCCGTTGGTTACTGCGTCCCGGCCAACCGCAGGCGGAAGAAATCAAGCTTCTGAAGGGATATTTTCAAGATGGTAAAGGACTTTATGTCATTCAAGTTCAAGGTGTGAACGATCGTAACGGCGCTGAGGCACTTCGAGGTTGTACTATTTGGGTTCCGAAAAACGATCGGCCTAATTTAGACAAAGGCGAATTTCATGTTTCAGATTTGATTGGTTTGACGGTGTATGTGCAGGAGTCGCAGGCATTACTTGGGATGGTGACGAGTGTATTGTCTGCGGGAAATGATTTGCTGGAAGTGAAGGTTGAAGGTCAGAAGTTACCTGTATTAATTCCATTTGTAAATGACATTGTTCCGATCGTGGATCTAAAGAATAAACGTATTGAAATCACACCACCACCGGGCTTACTTGAGTTATCTACGACCAGTTCAACGGAAGAACCTGATGACACGGATGGTTAGGGAGGATCTCGAAGGTGCAATAGTTTGAAAAATGGGCAAGCTAAGGACGAATTGATTTCTAAATTTGCCCATCATTTGTTTTCATCATGCTCAATCTCAGTATTGCAATTTGTACCTACAACGGCGAACAGCGATTGCCATTAGTACTCGATCGGCTCCGATCGCAAATTAGTACGGATAATGTGCGCTGGGAAATTCTGATTGTGGACAATAATAGCAGCGATGGGACAGCAGATTGGGTCGGGCAACTGCAAACCGATTGGGCAAAGGATTCGACATTGCCGAAAATTCAGTATTTGTTTGAACGATCGCAAGGAACAGCATTTGCACGGCAATATGCATTAACGAAAGCCGAGGGAGAGTGGGTCGCATTTCTAGATGACGACAATCTTCCCCATGCTGAATGGGTCGCCGCGATCGAAGCCTTCATACCCCAACACCCCAACGTCGGAGCTTTCCATGGCCAAATACTCGGGGATTATGAAATAATACCGCCGCCGAATTTCGACCGTATTGCACCGTTCTGGGCGATCGCAGGCGGACGAAAAGCACGATGTTACACGACAGATCCAAATGCCGCTCGCAAGCGTCTTTTACCACCGGGCGCAGGCATTGTAGTTCAGCGACAGGCTTGGTTAGATCACGTTCCAACAGAATTAAATCTAGTGGGACGGATCGGAGGATCGATGGTAGGCGGCGAAGATATTGAAGCCATGGGATATTTGAGTCGGGCGGGATTTGAGATTTGGTATACGCCGGAGATGCGCCTTGACCATCGGATTGCCGATCGTCTAACACGGGACTCTGTGATTCGCCATATGCATGGAATTGGATTGGGGCGATGGCAGTTGCGGCGATTAGGATTAGCTGGATGGCAAAGACCACTTATGGTCGCGATGTTTTTTGGTAATGACTGTCGTAAGGCAGTTATCCATAGCTTTACATATCGTCATGACCTACGATCGTCAGATGTTGTCGCGATCGCCGAGCGCGCTTTTTATCTCGGCTGTTTGCAAAGTCCGTTTTATGGCTGGATGCGATAAGGTCAGCGATCGGAAACTTTAAATCAATCATAAATAGATTTCGCCACAGTATTAACTAAAACTTTCTCAATATCATCCAGTTTGTCCGCAAGATTAAACCGCTTCTGTGCATAGGCTTTCACCCGATCGCCCAAGCCCGGATCATTCGATCGCCAATCCAAATGCGCTTCAATAGTTTGAGATAGATCTTCGATATTACGTGCAGTAAATAAGCCCGAGGAAAACTCATCAGACAACAATTCCACATTGCCCCCAACTCGACTAGCAATCACCGGAGTACCCGCCATCATTGATTCGATAATCGATCTTGCACAAGGCTCAGCCCATTGACTAGGAACGATCGCCAAATCACTTATATGAAAGATTTCGATCGGTGTATCTACATGTCCGAGAAATTTTACCCGATCGCTGATTCCTAATGTTTGACTCAACTGTTCAAGTTCTGTCCTATAAGATTCATCAGATTGCAGTGGCTTTCCAGCAATCAATAATTGAATTTTAGGTTGATTCTTCAACACTTGGGCA